>SYHW01000056.1 GCA_005799065.1 Bacteroidota bacterium | reverse complement strand
GGCTTGGACGAATAATGAGCAGCGGACTTTTAGATCAAGGGGAGGGCATTGACCTCCAACCTTTGTCGTCTGGCACCTATTTTTTGGAGCTGAACCCGCCCCACAGAGTATCTCGCCACCAATTTGTGAAGTGGTGATCAGCTGAAAGGGTTCTTATAAAACTATAATTTTTTTTTTGGTTTATACTTTTTATTAGGTAATATTGTAACCTAATTTTAAATCAAACGACATGATGAAAAATCTAATACTAATTTGTTTATTTATTGCAATAAACAATAACTGGGGCTTTTCTCAAGCAGTTTTAGAGAGAATTGAGCCCGAATTTACAACTACAGATCGAATGATACTGTTGTCGAAAGGTATGACTAAAGCCCAAGTATTTGAAGTACTTGGAATATATCCTTATGATATTTTTTATAGTTCTGAGAGTGGATGCGAAACGCACATGTACAAGGTTTCGGTTACTAGAAGGTTGCATAGTCGAATTGTGCCTAAAGACGGTACAATTGAGCAGCTTAGTTTCGGGACACAATACAACGACAGTTTGAGGGATGTGATAGTTTATTTCACGGACGGTCTTTTTGTGGGATTTGTTGCTCCAGATCGTGAAAGAAGACTTTATGATATTTTAGCTATGTCTGAAGATTTAAAAAGATTATGCGCTAATCCTGGGCCTGAAGATCAAAAGCTGGTATCTGAAGTTCTTCCTCCCTTTGAAATTATCAAGGTAAATGTTGAAGGTTGTATGGACTCCCTATCGAGTAATTTCAATCCCTATGCCACAGTTGACAACGGCGATTGCAGATATTGTGATTGTGGCTTTGAACCCGCTAAAAGAACTGAGGTTGAAATTAAAGCCGGGTGCCCTCCGTGTCTGCCATCGAAGGAATTATGGTCTATTTGGTTAACAGATGGCAGATGCGATTTGATAAGATCTTGGGTCTATAAATATCCTCCTTTAATAAAGAGGCTTCCCGCCGATTATTTAAAATCAAAAGACTGCGAAGCAAAAGTCGAACCAACCAAAGGTTGCGATTGGTGCGATGTAATTGAGCGATCTGCAGGTCTAAACAAAGTTACTTTTGAACTCAACACTAAAAATTAAAGAAATGAAATTATTAAATGTTATTATTTCTCTTCTGGCTATAATTCTGGTTGAATCTTGTGGCTCTGGTCCAAAGCCAAAACCGAATATTGACACCCCGTATTTGGTTGATGATAATTATATTCTCATGAGCGACGTCTTTCTCCTTGCACAAGGTATGCCTTATTCAAGGGTAAGTGAATTATTAAAGGTTCCGCCTTATGAAATATACTCAAATGTTGAGGACAATTGTGTTATCATTAAATTTCTAGGGAAAAGAGCACTTAGAATACATGACGATAAGATCAATAATGTTCCTCCGCCGCTGGTTTATTATCAAAGCAATGACACAAAAAAATTGACTTACGGCGAGTATTTTGAACTTCACGTTATATTAGATGGTAATCAAAAAAACTTGAGGAGTTACTTTACAACTACAGATGCTTCAAAAATTAAACAGGTAGATGCATTGATGAAGCGCGCGAAATTGGTTTGTAGTTCTCCCGAAAAAGCAAAGAACTTTCTGCATGAATGGTTTGGATCAAAACCAAAGAGTTTCATTGGCAACCAATATAAAACGGAAGGGAGTAACGACAAGAATCAGATTTCAAGTGGAACAGGTGCTTTTCAGGAAAGGGAGTCAGTAATTAGTCTGCGGCAAGGCCAAATATACCCTTTGGTCATAATAGCCAACAAATACAATTCTGGAAAAATATCAAAGGATAGGGCCTTTGAGTTGTATTCTAGAAAATTTGGATATAACCCAAAACAAGTATTCGAATTTAAAAAGAATCAATTCCGATTAGAGGACTTGTTGGCTACAAATAGATTGGTGAATTAACTTATTCAATAAATTCTGACTTTGATGGGTTCGAAAGCCCCTGCGCGGCGAGCCAGCCGGTGCTCCAGGCCGATTGAAAGTTGAAGCCGCCTGTTACCCCGTCGATATCGAGCACTTCTCCAGCAAAGAACAAGCGCGGTAGACGCTTGCTTTGCATTTCGGTGAGGTCCACATCGCCCAGGTGAACCCCGCCAGCCGTCACAAACTCCTCTTTAAAAGTGGTCTTGCCTTTGGCCTCATAGGTATCGTTGGCCAGCAAAGCCGCCAATCGGTTCACGTCTTTCTGCTTTACCTCAACCCAGCGTTTTTCGGGGGGGAAACCCGCTCGCTCACCCAAAAAACGCGCGAGCCGGGCGGGCAATGAAACCGACAGATTTTGCAAGGCTACAGATTGGGGTCGTTCCGCTTGCTGCTTCAGCAGCTGATCCCGTATTTGCTCCTCGTGCATCCGCGGAAGCCAATGAATAGCGACCGAAAAGTGATACTGCCGTTCATGCAGCTCACGTGCGGCCAGGGCCGATAGGCGCAACACGGCCGGGCCACTGAGCCCCCAGTGGGTGATCAACACCGGCCCAATGGTTTCCTTTTTGATTTCTGGAAGTCTGATGCGCACCTCAGGAACTGATACGCCCATGAGTTCGGTGATGGGGTGTTTGGGCAGGTTAAAGGTGAACAAGCTGGGGACCGGTGGCACGATCCGGTGCCCCAGTTGTGCCAGCCACTGGTAGGCCTCTGCTTTGGGGTGACCGCCTGTAGCCACAAGGAGTTTGTTGCAGCGCGCCGATCCTGTTGGACCCGATAGATGAAAATGCCCGTCGATGTGCTCTATTTGATGGTAATGGGTGTTGAGGTGTACGGCCACACCATATTTCTCGGCCTCCAATAACAAGCATTGGGCAATGGTCTCCGAGCGATCTGTATTGGGGAACATGCGTCCATCCTCCTCTGTCTTGAGGCGAACACCCCGCTGAGCGAACCATTCGATGGTTTCCTCGGGTCCCCAGCGCGCAAAAACCTGTTTGAGACCAGGCCCGCCCCGGGGGTATTGCCCCACCAAGGCACCCCTATCGAAGCAATGGTGGGTGACATTGCACCTCCCACCCCCTGATATAAGCACCTTCGACAACAGTTTCGCGGATTTCTCGACAATAACGATTTTAAGCTGTGGATTTAATCGAGCAGCATTGACTGCGGCGAAAAAGCCTGCAGCGCCTCCCCCTAAAACAAGCACATCGGCAAATAGGGTCATAGGCAATAGTCAGTCAACAAAGATGCGGCGGTTCATAACCAAATATGCGGCGGTTCATCAACAAAGATGCGGCGGTTCATCAACAAAGATGCGGCGGTTCATCAACAAAGATGCGGCGGTTCATCAACAAAGATGCGGCGATCCATCAACAAAAACATCAACAAAAAAGGGAGCCCGGTGGTGGACTCCCTGAGGGATTTGATGTGGGCGCACACGGGTTCGAACCGCGGACCCTCTGCTTGTAAGGCAGATGCTCTGAACCAGCTGAGCTATGCGCCCGAAAGGGAGTGCAAATATAGAAGAAAAAAATCTAATGGCCGCGCTTTTCTTTATTTTTGTATCTTGAAGCATATGCTGAAGGAGTTGAACTAAACTTTTGTATCAAAATCTTGTTCAAATGTATTCTACAAAAATGAGTGAAAAGAAACGACAGCATCACATCAATTGGTTGGGGTTATTCGCCGGGTTTTTTGCCGTTGCTTTCGTTTTCGCAGGTTCTCAAGCCACCGGACAAGCGCTGAACCCACCGAGCCGACAAGTGGTGCTCCAGGGGTTTTGGTGGGACTATTGGAACAGTTCGTACCCCAATGCGTGGTCTTCATACCTCGCCGATTTGTCGCCCCGTTTAAAAGAATTGGGAATTGATGCGGTTTGGGTGCCGGTCACGCTAAAGAACTCCGGTACCAATTCAGTGGGCTACTCCCCCTTCGACCATTACGATCTGGGGGATAAATACCAAAAAGGCGCTCTCAAAACGCGAATGGGAGATAAAGATGAAGTGCTGAGGATGGTGGCTATGATGAAGGCCAACGGTTTGGATGTGATCCAGGACATCGTGCTCAATCATGTGGTGAACGCGGGCAGCAATACGGGGGCAGGAGGGCAGGATCCAGCGGCACTCGACGATGGAGCAACCAACCGATTCAAGAATTTTCGTTATGTGAGTTTCACACGTCCGGCCACCGACGAAAGTGCGGCCAATTACCTGAATCGAAACGGACGCTTCCCCAAAAATTGGCAAAATTTCTATCCCAACGCAGGAAATGTTTGCTGCACCAATGAAATCAACGCACCCTACTGGGGGCCCGACATCAGCTTTGAATCGAATGGTTTTGGTCAGAGCAGCAACGCCACCTTCAACCCAACGCAGACGACCTCATACATGCGCAACGAAATGCGTAATTGGATGATCTGGTACAAGAAACAGATGGGCTGGGATGGCGTTCGCCTCGATGCGGTGAAGCATTTTCCCTCGGCAGTTACTGAGGATGTCCTGTGGAATCTACAAAACAATGCAGGCTGGGCCAGTGGCACCAACAGTATGTATGCCGTGGGCGAATGGGTAGGAGGGGCCTCTGAACTCGATGCCTGGGCGAATGCCGTACAAAATCGTTCAGGTACCTTCGATTTTGCACTCCGCAACGCGCTCACCGGAATTGTGCAAGGGGGAGGCGGCTTTAATTTGGGAACTGTGCCCGGTTATCAACAGAGTAACCGGCAGAGAACCGTACCATTTGTGAACAACCACGACACTTTTCGCCCCCAGTTGAATAGTTCGGGCAACTACACCGGCTGGAACACCGGCCAGCAGCTGGGCACACATATTGAGCCCAATGACGGCAGATTGTCCGTAGTATATGCCATCATCATGGCCGTTGACGGTAGTCCACAGGTATTTTTCGAAGACTTATTCGACATCGGGTACAACAGCAACCGCTACAACCACAACCCTAAGGTGGCTTCAACTCTTCCCGTGCGCAGCGATATCGCCAACCTGATTTGGTGCCATCAAAATTTGCGTTTTAAAGAAGGGGCCTATAATGTTCGCTGGCAGGCTGCCGACGCTTTAGTGATCGAGCGCAGCGGGAAAGCGCTGATTGCCGTCAACGACCAGTGGAGTTCCTGGCAGAACCTCACCGCGGTGCAGACGAATTGGCCCGATGGCACCGTTCTGGTCGATTATTCGGGTGCAGTTACGACAACACGTACAGTTTATGGCGGTGGTAAAGTCGATATCACCATACCGCCTTGCAACGGAACCGCACCATCGGGCCGCAGAGGTTATGGTGTTTGGGCTCCAGCCGGAATCACCACCAACTACGTCCGCAACGCGCGTCGCGTCACCCAAGAATGGGAAATGGACAATGATTTAGGCGATAGCCATGTGCAAAGTTTGCAACAGGGCGGTCGTACACCCGACAATAGCCTGTTCTGTAGATCAGTTGGCCGAATTTTTGCCAAAGCAGGAGATACAATAGCCCTCGAATTATTTGCGGGATCTCCCCAATATGCCATGAAACTGATGCTCCTCGACGGACAATGCCAGATTGTGGACTCGCTCACGGGCAGTGGAACTGTGGTGGTGAACCATGTGCCCGCAGCTGATGGTTGGTACAACATCCGGATTCGCAATGCCACCGCTCAGCAGCCCGGACAAAAGTGTTGGGTGAAGGCCACATATATGGCGCCGCCCTCCTCAGCTTCGATCCCGGCGCGCTTGGCCTGTAGTTGCGTGGGGTCGGCTACGGTTTCTGGTCAGGTTAACTACAACAACACTGCGCAAACGCCGATGACGGGTACAGTGGTTACGGCTTGGCAGGATCAAGAGATTGTAGCGCAGGCAACAGTCGGCAGCAACGGTCAATATACCCTAGCAGGCATCCCTCCAGGTTTTACCACCTTCACGGCTACCACCACCGCTGTTTGGGGTGGGGTGAATGCAACAGATGCGCTTCAGGTATCCCGCCACTTTGCGACACTCGACAGTCTTTCGGGTTTATCCTTGAATGCAGCCGATGTCAATGGATCGGGCGTCATCAATTCCACAGACGCCTTGCAGATTTCACGCCGCTTTTCTGGGGTCAATGCCAGTTTCAGCATCGGTAATTGGGTATGGACCCTGCCAGCACCCATAAACCTCATTGCGGGCAATTCCCTGATCCGTAATATTTCTGCCCAGGCAGCAGGGGATGTAAACCGAAGTTATACTCCAGTAGCACCTTAGTCATCATAAACTTTAGTCATTATTATCTTGTCATTATAAGTATGGCCTCAGTGCACAAAGTCACTTTGCTCATGTGATGCCTTGGTATTGTCCCATCATTTAAAGAAATCGCCATGAAATACGCCATTTTATTGTCCTTTATCATGTTGATGAATTCCATATGGGCACAAACAAGCATCCCCTCTGGCTTACGATTAAAAAGAGAGGTGCAGACCGGTGCTTCTTATGCGGAATTCAAGCAGATGAACGGAGCCCTGCCCCCCTTATACCGCATTACCCATAACTTGAATGGGGCTCAGACCATCGGAACCAATAGGGTATGGACTGGAGGGAATAGTGGTTTGCAATTGGATGGCCAAGGAATGACCTTGGGAATTTGGGACAGTAAGGCAGTGCGAACGGGTCACCAAGCCTTTGGTGGGCGTGTAAGTGTAATAGATGGTACGACATCGAACAGCAACCACGCCACCCACGTGGGTGGCACGATGATCGGTTCGGGCACCGGGCAGTCGACCGCCAAGGGGATGGCTCCTTCGGCTGGTCTACGCAGTTTCGATTGGAACGACGATGTTACTGAAATGGCGACAGAAGGTGCTGCTGGACTTTTGGTGTCGAACCATTCGTACGGACTCATCACTGGTTGGGCATGGGGAGATTTTGGTGACTTCGGAAGCGATGAATGGTATTGGTATGGTGCCCCAGGCGATACCATCGATTATAATTTTGGTCGATATTCTGAAGAATCGGCTGATTGGGATCAGGTTGCCTTTAATGCACCTAATTATTTGATTGTTAAGGCAGCCGGTAACTCTAGAGGATATGGGCCTGCGCCAGGAACCACCCATTATGAGTGGACAGGCAATTGGACGAGCAGCACGACTACGCGTCAAAAAGGGGGTGGAAGTACAGGTTATGACTGCTTGTCGCACGCAGCTGTTTCTAAAAATGTATTGAGTGTTGGGGCGGTTGAGGGAATTTCAACAGGCTATACTTCTGCAACTCAGGTTGTAGGCAGTAACTTTCACAGCTGGGGACCTACCGACGACGGGCGGATTAAACCCGATGTGGTGGCCAAAGGCGTAGGTGTGTATTCATCAACCGCTGCCTCCAACACCAGTTATGACACGTACAACGGAACCAGCATGGCTTCTCCCATGGTTTCAGGCTCTGCTGTTCTTCTCCAGCAACACTATAAGGCACTCAATGCCAATCAGGTGATGCGTTCGGCAACGCTGAAGGGTCTGATCATCCACACAGCAGATGAGGCCGGCAACAGTGCGGGGCCTGATTATACATTTGGCTGGGGACTCATGAACACCGCTCGTTCCGCTGAAGTAATATCGGGCGCTAACGCATCCCACCGCATCCTTCAGCCATCTCTATCCAATGGAGGCACCTATAACTTTTCGTTCTACAACGATGGCTCCCTGCCGTTGAAGGCTACCTTATGTTGGACTGATCCCGCCGGAACGCCCAATGCAGCGGTATTGAATCAAACAACGCCCCGTTTGGTGCGTGATCTGGATGTACGAATCATTCGCTCGTCTGATAACACCTCCTTTCTTCCGTGGGTGCTCAACCTACAATCGCCCCAAGCACCTGCGACCCGTGCCGACAACATCCGCGACAATGTGGAACAAGTACTCATCGATGGTCTTCCCCAAGCCGGCATGTATACGGTTCGTGTAACCCACAAGGGCAATATTGCGCCCGCACAGGCCTTTAGTCTGATTGTGAGTGGGGTGAGTGGACTCACCGCTCCGAATTCGATTCTGAGCGGAACGGTTCGCTACATAAACACAGCGCAGTCGCCTGTTCGTGGGGTTCGTGTGCGGGTACTTCAGGGGAATACACGGGTTGACAGTGCGCTCACCAATACACAGGGACAATTTTCCTTTAACCTACCCCCTGGAAGCTACACGGTAGAGGCAACTTCTGCCTCGGGTATGCCCACGCCTTCCAGCATCAATGCGAGCGATGCGCTGTTGGCGTCGCGTCACGCTACCCAACTGACTGTATTATCGGGTTTGCCTTTGCTGGCCAGTGATGTTAACAGCAGCGGCCAAACGAATGGCACGGATGCTTTGCAGATTCAACGCTTTGCTTCCATGCTCCAAAGTAGTTTCGCACGAGGGGCTTGGGTTTTTTCATCACCCCAGACTGTGACGGTGGTGGCCGGACAAACTACGACCGTGAACCTGCAATCGGTTTCAACGGGTGACGTGAATGCTTCGTTTAGTCCGCAATAGGGAGCGATAGCGGGTTCATGTTGCGGTCATTAACGCGCCTATCAATCACTCTTTTTCCGTATTTTTGCATTTTTGGGTGTTTAGCTCAGTTGGTTCAGAGCACTACCTTGACAGGGTAGGGGTCGACGGTTCGAATCCGCCATCACCCACTAAGATTCATGGGATCAGTTTTTTTCGTTGCCCCAATCACTACAGCAGCCATGGAACATACAGCAGAGCGGATTGCGGAATGGATGCAGCGCTACAACCAAGATGATCGTCAGGGCCTTAGCAGTCGACTGGGTATGCGGCTCATTAAAATTGAGGAGGGTTATGTGGAAGGGAGCATGCCGGTCGATGAGCGCACCAAGCAACCCTTCGGAATCCTGCACGGCGGTGCCTCCGTAGCCCTTGCCGAAACCTTAGGCAGTATAGGATCTAATGTTTTGGCACCCGAAGGCTATGTGGCTGTTGGCCTCGAGATCAATGCCAACCATGTACGCTCGGTTCATCAAGGCAATATATTGTGCAAAGCGCAATTGGTGCACCATGGTAAGCAAACCCATGTCTGGGACATCAGACTTTTCGACGATAAGGGGCAGATGAACTGCATTTGTCGATTTACTGCTGCAATCATCCCAAAACCTGGTTGATCGGATGGGTTTTCAGGCGGGGGCGTACTCCGTGCACCACCTCTTCGACGCTGCCTTCAGCATGGGATGGACCCTGGTGGGTTATCGTTTGCCAGGCTCCCAAAATTTACGCTGGTCGATTCCTCAAGATCCTGCGCCTGTTATTTGGAACAAACAGACGGAACCTGGATTTGTGTTGGCACCGTTTTCTTATCCCACCTCGCCTGCCCATTGGATTGCACGTGATATCACTTTTGAAGGCCTGCATTCATTGGGCGATGCTTGGATTCATTTGCCTACTCCGCTGCGATCGGCTCTTCAGTCTATCGATTCTGCCACTCCACCGCAATCGGCTCCCCGGGCCAATGATTCTCCATTTTCGAAGCTTGATACCCCAAGCTCATCAAATGATTTGCTCATTCAACTAAGGAAAGGGAAGGATGTGGCGGTATTGAACGCGGTGGGTCGAACCGAATTTGAAGGGCAAATACGTTTGGCGCTTGAAGAAATTGAGCGAGGACGCATAGAGAAAGTGGTTTTGGCACGCAGTGATGCCCACAGTTGGCCTTCGCGATTGCATCCGGTCGATTTTGTAGGTAGATTGTGTGGCGATTATCCACAGGCATTTGTGAACCTCATTTTGCATCCCGAATGGGGATTGTGGATTGGAGCATCGCCCGAATTGTTGCTCGATATGGAGCCTGCCCATGACCGCGACCCTGCATCAACCGAACCTCATCATTGGCGTCGATTGCGCAGTATGGCACTCGCGGGTACCTTGCCATCGCATGGTCAGGCGGAAGCATGGGGCGACAAAGAAATCCGCGAACAGCAAGTGGTCGATGATTACATCGCTCAAAGTTGGAAAAATCGTGTACGAAACTTCCGTCGAAGCGAACGGAACAGCATTCAGGCGGGGCCCGTGCAGCATTTGTGCACCCAGCTCGAAGGGGAGAGCAATCGACCGCTTGAAGAATTGGTGGTTCAGCTTCACCCTACACCCGCTGTTGGGGGATGGCCGAAAGCGGAGGCCTTGCAGGTCATTAGCGAGATTGAACGGGGTTCTCGGCAGCTCTATGGCGGATTTTTGGGGCCCATTGCGTCGCCCGATGAAGCCCGGTTGTTTGTGAACCTTCGAACCCTCCAACTTCACGAGACACAGGCGCATGTGCACATGGGGTGCGGTATTTTGGGCGGATCACAGCCGCACTTGGAGTGGGAAGAGACGGTTCATAAGTCAAAGACCTTGCTCCGTCATTTGTTACCGCAAAACCCAATGGATGCGTCGGCTGTTGATTAGTGTGAACAGTTAGCCAAAGGGTGGCCGACTAAAAGACGATAGTGATGGGCAAAAAATTGTACCCCGAAAAACAACATATCATCGAATTGGTGGATGGGCTTTATCAAATGGGCCTGCGTCAGGTGGTGGTTTGTCCTGGCTCACGATCGGCTCCCCTCACCTTGGCCTTTGCACGGCACGGCGGATTTCAGATCTTCACGGTTGTTGATGAGCGTTCGGCGGCCTATATGGCAATCGGGCAAGCAGTATCGGCCCGTGGTACAACCCCTGTGGCCCTGATATGCACTTCTGGCACAGCTGTGCTGAATATGGGGCCTGCTGTGGCCGAGGCCTACTACCTGCGCTTGCCCCTGCTGTTGCTTTCGGCCGATCGGCCAGCCATCAGCATCGATCAGCTCGATGGACAAACCATCCGTCAGGCGAATATTTTCGAGGCGCACACTGTTTTTTCCGGTACCCTGCCCGAGCACGGACGTACAAACATCGACCTTAAGCGCAGCCAGAAGTTGATGCTGGAGGCGTGGTCGGCCATGATTCGGCAGCAAGGCCCCGTACACTTAAACGTGCCCTTGCATGAACCCCTCTATGAACTCCCCCCTTTCTCAGTTAGGCTATTAACCAACCAGCCTATCGAACAAAGCGATTTTTTTGTGAATTCGACTCAGAATCCGACTCAGAATTCGACTCAGAATCCGACTCAGAATTCGACTCAGAATTCGTTCCAGAATTCATCCCAAAACTCGACTCAGAATGTGCTTCAGAATTCATCCCCCAGTGAGGCGAGCGATGCATCCCACGATTCAACTGCGCTCTCGAATCTAAGGGATACGCTGCGACATGCCACCAGAATTTTGTTGGTGCCCGGACAATCAGCACCCGACAAACAGCTCGATGATTTAGTGAGCCAATGGCTTCAAGATCCTCGGGTTGTGGTATTGATGGAGCCGGTGGGTAACCTACTCAATGGATATCATCCCTCCTTAACCACAGATTCCTCGGTTTCCTCGCATCCTTCGGTTTCCTCAGAATTGGATTTGCACAAAGCCACCGTTTGCACAGGGCGGGTATACCGGCATGAAGACATCCTCGCACAAGACAGCGCCCAGGTGCGGGGGCTCCGTCCCGATGCCATCATCAGTTGGGGCCTCCAAATCGTGGGCAAGCGCACAAGAAATTGGCTGCGTCAGCAATCGGAAACCAACGAACGCAACCCCATTGGTTCGAGGCGTCCGCGCCATTTTCGTCTCGACCCGCTTGGCTGGGCAGTCGATCCCTACCACAACCCGCCGGAGTTGATTCGGATGACGCCCTACAACGCCCTACATGCGGTAACAAACGTAATGAACTGCGAAAGCATCGGTGGTCAGGAGGCGCAGGACCTTCAACAATATACCCCTACAGCCCCTACTAAAAGCCAAGGAGCACCGGTTTCGAATGAATCCTACCAAAAACAATGGCAACTACAGGAGCAAAAAGCTGAAAATATGCTCGCCCCGCTGCTGAAATACCTGCCCTTTGGCGATTTGGCCGTGATCAAAGAGGTGGGTAGGCACATCGGCGCTGATCATGCCGTTCATTTGGGCAACAGTATGCCCATTCGCTACTGGCAAATGCTCGGTGGCGGTGCCCGAAGCTGGTGGTTACATGCCAACCGGGGCACCAGCGGCATCGACGGGGTAAATAGTACCGCGCTTGGATTTGCTTTGAGCATGCCCGAACGCACAGTATGGCTCGTTACAGGCGACCTGTCATTTGCCTATGATATCAACGCATTTAGCTGTCGGGAACACCCCGACAACCTCCGCATCATTGTCATCAACAACCAGGGAGGCGATATATTCAGGCTGATCGATGGGCCCTCACGCCAACCCGAATGTGAAGACCTATTCGCAACCCCCCGTAGGATCGATTTGCAGGCGCTGGCGGGCGCCTGGGGATGCGATACATTCCGGGCCACCACCGCATCCGAACTCAATGCCATACTGGCGCAGCTCCATACAAGGCCTGCAGGCAGCGGCCCGGCCGTGGTGGAGGTCGTAACCGAACCAAAATCCAACCAAATTGTTTATCAATCTTATCAAAAAGCCCTTTTAAATCAATGACCATCCGTACAGCACTTCCCTGGGAAACCATCCGCGATTACCGCGAAATCCTCTTTCAATATGCTGAGGGCATAGCCCGAATCAGCATCAACCGACCCCAAAAACACAATGCTTTTACGCCCCTTACCGTTCAAGAACTGAGTGAAGCGATGGAGTTGGCCCGACAAGACCCAAAGGTTGGTGTGGTGATCCTTACTGGGGAAGGCGGCGCGGCCTTTTGTAGTGGCGGCGACCAGAGTGTTCGGGGCCACGGCGGATATGTGGGCGATGATCAGGTGCCCCGACTTAACGTGCTCGACTTGCAAATGCAGATCCGGAGGATCCCCAAGCCTGTGATCGCTATGGTTGCGGGCTGGGCGATTGGGGGAGGACACGTCTTGCACGTGGTGTGCGACCTCAGCATTGCCGCCGATAATGCGCGGTTCGGACAAACCGGCCCGAAAGTGGGTAGTTTCGACGGTGGATTTGGGGCCTCTTACCTGGCCCGCATCGTAGGCCAGAAGAAAGCACGTGAAATTTGGTTTCTGTGCGAGCAATACGACGCCCAGGAAGCCCTCGATATGGGTTTGGTGAACAAAGTCGTTCCCCTCGCCGAGTTGGAGGAGGTAACGGTAGGCTGGTGTCGGAAAATTCTGGAGAAGAGCCCGATCGCATTGCGTATGCTCAAGGCGGGTTTCAATGCTGAACTCGACGGACAAGCCGGCATTCAGGAGCTGGCGGGCAATGCTACCCTGCTCTATTACCTCAGTGAGGAAGCCAAGGAAGGAAAAAACGCCTTTCTCGAGAAGAGAAAGCCCGATTTCGGTCAATTTCCGAAGTTTCCCTGATGAACAGCGTCGCAAATTGTGAGCCGCAAAACAATCTGATAAACATAAGCAACCATATCGAGCCGCAACATAATCTGATAAACAACAACGCACCCGGGCCTCCACCACCAACTCCAAATAAACCATGATCCAGTATCATTCGAAACAACTGAGCAACGGCCTCACCGTGATAGCGCACCAGGATCTGCGCAGCGGTATGGGCGTAGTGAACCTGCTCTATGATGTGGGCTCGCGCGATGAGCAGCCCGAGCGCACAGGCTTTGCCCACCTCTTCGAACACCTTATGTTTGGTGGCTCGGCACATATACCCGACTACGATCGGGTGGCACAGAATATAGGTGCAGAGAATAATGCGTTTACCTCCAGCGACCTCACCAACTACTACATCAGCTTCCCCGCCGCACAATTAGAAACGGCCCTTTGGCTCGAAAGCGACCGTATGCTGCAGCTCGACTTCAACGAACGAAGTTTAGAGGTGCAGCGACAAGTGGTGGTGGAGGAGTACCACCAACGCTACCTCAACCAGCCCTTTGGGGATGCCTGGTTGCGCCTCAGGGCCTTGGCCTACCGCGAGCATCCCTATCGTTGGGCCACCATTGGAAAAGAAATCGCCCACATCGAAGAGGCCAACTTAAACGAAGTCGAGACCTTTTTCTACCGCCACTACCGGCCCAACTATGCCTACCTCGCGGTGAGCGGACCCTACGAACCCGAACAGGTATTCGAATCGGTAGCGCGTTGGTTTGGCGACATACCCAAGGGGGATCGCCCCCCGCGCGTTTTGCCCCGAGAGCCCCTGCCCGAAGCCGCTCGTTATGAAGAAGTATGCGACCCCGGGCTACCGGCCGACGCCTTGTACCTTGCCTTTCCCATGTGTGGACGCGACGAAGAAGGATATACAGCAGCCGATTTGCTGTCGGATGTGCTCGGTAGGGGTCGTTCGGCGCGGCTGTATCGTCGGTTGGTGCGTGAAAAGCAGCTGTTCGGCCAAATCAACGCCTATGTAAGCGGAGAGCGGGATCCCGGCCTACTCGTTGTGAGCGGCCACCCGGCCGAGGGCGTTAGCATCGAAGCGGCCACCGAAGCCTTATGGAACGAATTGAATGCGCTGAAATCTGAGGTATTGGCGCGGGATGAATGGCAAAGGCAAATCAACCAGATTGAAGCTGAATACCATTTCGGGCATGTCCAAGGACTCAATGTGTCACTTAATCTATGTTATAATGCATTGCTGGGTGATGTAGAAGGCATCAATCAGCATGTTGAGCGCTATGCGGCGGTAGAACCCGAGTCCATCAGAACGACTGCCCAACAAATTTTGCGCGAAGACAGGAGCAGTTTACTGGTTTATCGGAGGAAATAGAACTGGTAAAATATAAAATAACCAATGATAGAACAATCGAATAAGGAGGGTATTGCCATTGATCGGAGTAAGCCCCCGCGCAACATGCCCTTGCCTGAAATGGTGTGGCCGGTGGTGGTGCAACAGCCGATCGAATGGGCGGGTGGACTACTCCCTGTTGATCTCATTGAAGGGGGTGAACAAGACCTCGTGCGGGTTGAATGGCAGTTTTCGGCCGGTTCCTGGCACGAATCGAAGCCGCTGTTGGCCGCGCTCACCAACCGTATGTTGCAGGAAGGGAGTGTTGGCCACAACAGCAAGCAAATCGCCGAGCAGCTCGACTACTACGGGGCCTACCTCCACCATGAAGGGGGCGTGCACCGAAGTATGGTGGGCGTGTATTGCCTGGGCAAGCACCTCGAGGCGGTTTTGCCCCTGGTATGGGAAATCATCTTCCAGCCTACCTTTCCCGAGCATGAACTCAAGACCACCATTCAAAACCGCCTCCAGGAATTGTCGGTATCGCGCAATAAAGTCAGTGTATTATCGCGCAATCGGTTGATGGGCTTGCTGTTCGGGCCCCAGCACCCGTATGGGTACAGCACACGTGAGGAAGACCTTCTATCGGTGACGGTTGATGATTTGCGTGCGTTTCATCAGCAATTCTACACCGTCGATGGACTTCGGTTGGTGGTGGCCGGGGGGAACACCCACCAAGCACTCCTCAAACTACAGCGCAGTTGCCCCACCGAACTGCCCAAGGGCAACCATCCAGTCATGTCTGAAAGCAACCGCCCAGTCAAGCCTGAAGGCGATCATCTAACGACGTCAGGAGACATCAACCCATCATTTCAGTCCAGTGGAAACAACTCACGGCATCCCCAAGACAAGAGTCTGGCAACGTATCCCCCAGTAGATCAGAAAATGAATGGAGAAAGCGCGACGCAGAATGATCAACCCGCGCATGAAGAAAGCGCCATGCAAGAAGATCGCGTCAAGCATTCAGGCCAACTTCCCCAGTGGCAGCGGGTCGAAAAAGCCGATGCTACCCAGCACGCCCTTCGGTTGGGTCGAACAGCCCCAACACGCACACATCCCGATTACCCCGCCTTAGAGGTACTCATCACCCTACTCGGCGGCTACTTTGGGTCGCGGCTCATGAAAAACCTAAGAGAAGACAAGGGTTATACCTATGGGGTCGGGGCAGCCATTCATTCGCGGGTGATGAGTGGATGGATCAGCATTTCCACCGAGGTGGGGGCATCGGTAGACCACGAGGCGCGCGCAGCAATCATCCATGAAATGAACCGACTGTGCGAAGAACATGTAAGCCTTGAAGAGCTTAACAGGGTAAAGGCCTACCTCGAGGGCAGCCTACGAAGCGCATTCGAGGGCCCGTTTTCCCCCGCCGACCGGCTCTCCGACGTGCAGGTATTTGGATTGGACTTCAGCTACTATCAAAGGTATCTGGTTACCCTTCGAAACATTCAGCCAGAGCAACTACAAGCACTCGCCACCACTTATCTTCGGCCCGAAACCTTTACCGCTGTTATAGCGGGAGGAACGGAGACCGACTAAAGCCAACAAGCCAAAAACCAAGGGGCACGCAATGAGCTACGAAATCAGGCTTCAACATTTCGAAGGGCCCTTCGATCTGCTCCTGTTTTTTATCGAACGCGACGAACTCGACATCTACGACATCCCCATCGGTCGCATCACCGACGAATTTCTGGCCTATGTGCGTCAAATGGAAGAGCGCGACATGGCCATGGCCGCCGAGTTTATTTGGGTGGCATCGAGTTTGATGCGCATCAAGGTGCGGATGCTCCTGCCCCGGCCCGAACTCGACGAAGCCGGCAATGAGATCGATCCACGGCATGATCTTGTGCAAAAGCTGCTTGAATATAAGCGCTACAAAGAAGTGCTGTCGACCATCGATCAACTCGAAACCGAGCAGCGTCAGCGGCTTCAACGAGGCAACCTCGCCGAGGAACTGATGGCCCTGCAAGAGCAAATCGGCAGCGAACAAGGACTCCTGCCAGTAGGGGTATATCCTCTGTTCAAAGCCTTTGCCCGCGCCATGCAGCGTTTCGAAGGACGAGGTGAGGAAATCAAGCACCAAATCGCACCTTGGCCCTACACCCTGGCCGACAAGAAGAAGTGGTTACTCACAAGTTTGGAAATCGCAAAAAAAACCGCGTTCACCGAGATTTTTGAGGCGTTTCGCGACAAAATGGAGGCTATATTTACGTTTTTGGCCATCCTTGAGCTGCTGCAGGAGCAAAAAATCAGCCTGTTTGCCGGGGAGGGCTTCAACCAATTTTACCTGAGTCTGGCCAATTCGGCCGAATGAACAACAACCAATGAGTGAGGGACTATTCTCAGGGGTATTTCTACCTGCCACGCTGGTGGTCATTATGATCGGAGTTGGCCTGTCACTCACTGTTCAGAGTTTTAAAAGCATCATTCTATATCCTAAGGCCATGATCACTGGGCTTTTTGCACAAATGGGTCTGCTCCCGATCATCGCATTTGTATTAGCCGACCGCATGAATATCGCGCCCGAATACAAAGTAGGCCTGGTGATCATCGCCGCAAGTCCAGGCGGCGCCTCCTCGGGGCTTGTTAATCATCTGCTGCGCGCCAATGTAGCCCTATCGGTGAGCCTCACCACCATCAACAGTTTGCTCGTAGTCCTCACCATGCCGTACCTCACCAGTATAGCCCTTGAGCGCTATATGGGCGATGCCGTATCGATCAGTTTGCCCTTTGCACGCACAGTAGGCGACATTGCCCTCATGACTGTAGCTCCTGCACTGCTTGGCGTGCTCATAAGGCGTTTCCAGCCCGTATTGAGCAGAAAAATGGAGCAACCCCTCCGCTACATCCTCCCCATTTTGCTCTTATTGGCCTTTTTAGGGGTTATTTTTTTCGATACAGGAGGCGAATCGCATTCCTATGCCGGTGCCATGAGCTTGGTGAAGCCCGTTCTTCTGCTCAATGTAATCAGTATGTTTGCAGGTTATCTGATTACTCGTTTGATGGGCTTGGGCAGCACCAGTGGCATCACCATATCCACCGAAGTGGGACTACAAAATAGTTCTCTAGCCATCTATGTGGCACAAAGCCTCCTCAAATCGGGGCCAATGGCTCTGGTGGCAGTGGTTTATGGTGCCCTCACATTCGCCAGTACCATCCTTATGGCCTTAACGATTAAATGGCTGAATCTACAAACGAGGCGTATAAACCGCTGGTTACGGGTTCGCATGGGGGGCCAACAAGCCAATCAGCCACCCACAAAAGGGCCTGCCGGAGAGGAATCAATCAGGTAATGAATACTGTTCGCCCTTCAGGCACCTTATACTTATTGCCTTCCCCCCTTCATATGGAGGCAGATCCCCAGTTTTTACCGGCCATACTGGCCCCGTTGGCGCTGCAACTCACGCATTGGGTAGTAGAAAGCGAACGCAGCGCCCGTCGATTTCTCAGGGCCCTCAATCCGGGCTGCCCAATCGACACCCTGAATTTTTCATTGCTCAACGAGCATACCCGACCCGATGAAGTGCCTAATATGCTGCTTCCTGCCCGCGCAGGCGAGAACATTGGACTGCTGTCCGACGCAGGCTGTCCGGCCATTGCCGATCCAGGCGCATGGTTGGTGGCAGAGGCCCACAAACACGGTATCCCCGTGCATCCTGTGGCGGGTCCATCCTCCATCGTACTCACCCTCATGGGTTCGGGGATGGATGGGCAAAAATTCAGTATGCACGGCTACCTTCCGGTGGAGGCCTCCGCCCGGGTTCGAGCGTTGAAGGGGCTAGAAGAAGAAAGTCGTCGACAGGGTGGCGCCACCCAGCTGTTTATCGAAACACCCTACCGCAACCGGCAGATGCTGGCAGCCATAGAAGTCAGCCTGAGGGGGGGCACGCGTCTATGCATCGGAGCCGACCTTGGAAGCCCCCATCCTTACCTTCTTACCCGAAGCATAGAAGAATGGAAGGGAAAATGGCCCGACCTCCACAAAATACCGGCTGTTTTCGCTTTGCAGGCCCACTAAGCCCTGTTTTTGTTGATGAATACTTACTCCCGTTTGCATAATCTTCCGTGATCTTCAGTAATCTTCCGTGATTTTCTGTAATCTTATGTGATCTTCTGTAATCTTCGGCAAGTATACGTCAGCCATACGGCTCGTTCCCTTGGCCCATGCCCAAGGCCGAGGATTTGGTGGGACTGTTCCTGTCGATCTATAATCCCAATAATATAATAGATCAAAAATATCAATAAATTCTAAGAGCCACGGCATGGAATAAGCCTTGTTGGCATTTCCGAAATCATGGGTATAGAAGTGGTAGAAATAAGGAGGCGATTCAAAATAATGCCGGAAAATCAGTAGATGGATTGCCAGCAAGGATGACGAATCTTAGTACTTGTCCTTCTCAGGGGGTAATGGGAAAACAAGCACAGGAACCTCCATCCGGTAGACCATTTCATGGATGAGGTCGGAACCAAATAGCGTATCGATTAAGCCTCGGTTTTCTTGGCTCACTATTACGAGGTCAGAACCGAGTGATTCCACGGCCTTTGACAAGCCATCTCCCACCTCATCGCCATGAATGTAGCGGAATCCCACGCCGCGGGTATCATACATCTTGGTCGCCCAAGAAGACAGACCTTCCATTTTGAGTTGGGCGTCGAATTGCCGGTGGCGGGTCACGTGTACCACATCGACCTTGCTCTTTAGATTTTTGGCTAAGCCAATTACCTTTCCCAACAAGGCCACATCGCCCTCCCGAAAACTACTGGCCATCATGACACGCCCCAAGTCGATCTTTGGGCGACGAGCAGTGGCGGTGAGCACGGCACACGGAGCCAAGTCTATGACCCCCGACGTGGTGTTGTCGAAAACCAATCTGCTGAGGGTGCTGCTGATCTTGTTGCCCATGCAAATAAGCTCGTATGAGCCCGAAGAAGCCACGCTCAAGATCTCCTGAACGGGTTTTCCTTCCCGGATCTCAAAGGAAATAGCACCTTTTGGTAATTTCAGGAGCGTTTTCAACAGCCTTAGTTGTTTTTTCATCATGGTATCCGCTGCGCTTCCCATGCTTTGACGAAGTTTCTCGCGCGAGATTTGAGCCGTGTAGGGAAGATCGAGAATGTGCAATAAGTGCACCGATGCTTTCACCGGCCGGGCTATTTTGGCCGCTAGTTCAAGGGCACGGTCGGATTCTATGGTGAAATCGGTAGCCACAAGTATGCGACTCGGATAGGTCGATTTTTTCATCAGGTATGTAAAATAGTGTATCGGCTCAAATGTAAATCAACGGTATTAATGGGTTATGAAGGTTAAGATATTGCCTGTTTCCAGTAGGTGGTCGGCCGTACTGCCTTTCAGAAAACGCTTTATACCCCCTGTACCGTATGAACCCATCACCAGCATACGGTTGCCCTTCTGGCGCGCAAAATAGGGGAGCTCTTCACTCGCCTTCCCTTTGAGCGTTACCCATTCTAAATGGGTGAAACGAAGCCGCATCCATTCAGCAAAGCCCTGATCCATATCCTTGGGGCGACTTCCCGTTTCATGTACCTCCACCAGATGCACCGGCCATGTACGACAATGCGGCTTAAACAAATGGTAGAAGCGGTCGATGGCCCTCAGACTACCGTCCGATCCGTCGTAGCACAACAAAATCCCGTCCGGATTGTAGCCCGATTCTGGCATGAGCAGAACCGGGCAAAAGGACCTTTTGAGGGTGTCCTTCACCAGAGTAGTGTTGCTTCCCCCACCCAATGAGTGGTAGTGGTGGTAACCCATGAGCAGCAAATCGGCCGAACGACTTTCGCGAACGATCTCCTCGAGGGGGTCGCCCTTACGAAAGTGAACCTTAAAGCGCACCCCCTCCTCCTTACAGCGTGCCACAAAATAGCGTATGCTTTGCACCGATTTAGCCTCCGATTCGTTGAGCGTCTCCTTAATGACATCAAACATATGTTCGTAATAGACCGGTTCGCCCCCCAAAACCGTGTAATAATCGGCCAGCATGGTGTCTTGTACAAATAAACCCGTGAGTACGGCGTCGTTCATGCGGGCCAGGTGAAATGCACGCTCCAGGTAATCGCCCGAATTGAGGCTCTGGTCGGCCAAAAGAAGAATTTTGTTCATGGGATGGTGGTGTGGTTACACTAAATGGTAACCCCACAAAGATAAGAAAAAAAGATAAAAAAGAAAAGAGGAGAATTATATCTAAATATGGAATAGACAGACAAGGCGAGCGGTTATTCTGACCAATGTTCTAAAAGATCGAGCGCTTGATGCGCTGAGTAGACTCCCTCAACCTCCAGAAATACGGCATTTTTATGCTGTTTCATCGATATTTTGCCGTAACTCCCCTGTACAGCATTCAGTAATTTGCCAAATTCAGCGCTCTTGTAATAGCGTTCGTTTCGACCATCGAGGAGGTAACACTTTAGTAGGCCCTTTTTTAGTATGATTTTTTCCATACCGAGGCCGCGACCCGTCCGGCGTATGCGCATCAAATCGAATAGTGTTTCTCCTGAGGCAGGGAGTGGACCGAAGCGATCTTCTAAATCGAGGCGGAACTGTTGCAAATCCTCCTCAGTCTCCAGATTGTCGAGCTGCATATACAAACTCAAGCGCTCACTGGTCGAACGCACATAGTTATCCGGTAATAACGCGTGCAAATCCGTATCCAATTGCACCTCGCGCGACCAGTCTTGGCGGTCGGCGAAGCGGCTGGCTTCACCCGCATTGCCTGCGCCCGCATTGCCTGCGCCCGCATTGACCGAATCCCCCATACCCGAAACCACCGAGTCAGCCGCATCCCCCGCACCCCCCTGACCACCCCATTCATCCTCCTTCAACTCCCGCAAGGCATCATCGAGAATCTTTTGGTACATATCAAAACCAATCTCCGAAATAAAGCCACTTTGTTCGGCCCCCAACAAGTTACCCGCCCCCCGAATATCGAGGTCACGCAGCGAAATCTGAAAACCACTCCCCAAATCCGAGAAATCCTCCATCGCCTTCAGGCGCTTAGCCGCCTCCGAGGTCAGCAAGCCCGAAGAAGGAGCGATCAAATAGCAAAACGCCTTCGTATTCGAGCGCCCTACCCGACCACGCATTTGGTGCAGGTCACTGAGGCCAAAGTGGTGGGCCCCATTAATGAAAATCGTATTCGCATTCGGGATGTCAAGCCCCGACTCAATGATATTAGTAGCCACCAATACATCATAATCCCCTTCAATAAACGAAAGCAAGACCTTTTCCAGCGCCTCACCCTCCATTTGGCCATGACCAATACCCACCCGAAGGCCCGGGCACAAGCGCGACAACATACCCGCCATTTCCGTGATGTTCTGAACCCGGTTATGCACAAAAAACACCTGACCACCCCGGCCAACCTCAAACAACACAGCCTCCCGAATTCGATCCTCATCGAACGGGATCCGCTCCGTATGCACAGGCTGTCTGTTCACCGGAGGTGTGTGAATCACACTCAAGTCGCGTGCGCCCATCAGCGAAAACTGCAGCGTACGCGGAATCGGCGTAGCCGTGAGGGTCAGCGTGTCCACATGCACCCGAAGTTGGCGCAGCTTCTCCTTCACACCCACCCCAAACTTCTGTTCCTCATCGATCACCAAAAGCCCCAGATCCTTAAACACCAAGCTCTTCGACACCAGCTTATGCGTGCCAATCAAGATATCAACCTTACCCTCCTTCACCCTTTCCAGCACCTCCTTCTCCTCACGCGCGCGTCGGAAGCGGTTCAGGTAATCGACCGTCACGGGAAACTCAGCCAAACGACGCGAAAACGTCTTAAAATGCTGCAGCGCCAGGATGGTTGTGGGCACCAGTACAGCCACCTGTTTGCCATCACAAGCCGCCTTAAAAGCCGCCCGAATCGCAATCTCTGTTTTGCCGAAGCCCACATCACCACACACCAGGCGGTCCATCGGGTAAGGCCGTTGCATATCCGCCTTCGTGGCCTCTGATGCTTTAAACTGATCCGGCGTATCCTCATACATAAAACTCACCTCCAACTCATTTTGCAGGTAGCCATCAGGCGAAAAAGCAAAGCCTGGAGTCGAGCGGCGGCGGGCATACAAAGCAATCAAATCGCGGGCGATATCCTTCACCTGCGCCTTGGTGCGCGACTTCAACTTCTCCCACTGTTCGCTTCCCAGCTTATTCACCTTCGGAGGCACGCCCTCCTTACCACTGTAGCGGGCAATCTTGTGGAGCGAATTAATACCCACATACAGCAAATCGCCATCGCGGTAGAGCAAGCGCACCGCCTCCTGCTGCTGCCCATTCACTTCCAGCTTTTGCAAACCATCGAAAACCCCAACCCCATGGTCTATGTGCACCACAAAATCACCCGGTTTCATATCACGCAGCTCCTTCACCAGCAGCGACTCACTCTTTCGGTACCGGTTTTGCAGGTTATACTTATGGTAGCGCTCAAAAAGTTGGTGATCGGTATACACACTAAACCGCAAGTCATGGTCAATAAACCCCTCATGGAGGCTACCCGGCAGCGGAGTAAACAGCAAGCCAGCATTCAAATCCTCAAAAATCTGGTAGAGCCGGTCGATTTGTCGCGGTGCATCGCTAAACAATAGATTTCGGAAGCCCTCCGCGTGGTGTCCCCCCATTTGCTCGATCAACAACTTGAAATTTTTGCGGATCGCCGGTTGAGGTGATGCCCCCCAGGCCACAGAAGCCGTCGCCTCCCGTCCGCCGCCAGACGAGGGCAACGAAAAACACAACATGCGGTGGTTGAGGCAGAGCGCCTCCCACTGATGAGGCAACACCAACCGGTTGGGATCTGGGGGATGCGTCTCGCTGTCTTCGCCGGCTTCATCATTGAGACCATCAGTCGTGCGCAGCTGAAGAAGCTCCTGATGCAGGATGTCGATACGTTCCGAAACAGCCCCCGGGTCATGCACCCATAGAATCGTATCGCCCGGCAAAAACTCGAGGATGTTCTGCCGCTGCTCATCGGGGAGCGATTGAGCTGGGTTCGGCATTAAACTCAGGAGCTCCATGCGGCGCACCGAGCGTTGGGAATCGGGCTCGAAGCTGCGCATACCCGCAATCGTATCGCCATCCAACTCGATGCGGCACGGCAACTCATGGGCATAGCTAAACACATCGATGAGACCACCCCGCAAGGCAAACTGACCTGCTTCAAACACAAAATCGACCCGTTCAAAGCCATATTCAATGAGAACGTCGATCAAGAAATCCACATCCAGGGGTGCGCCCAGGCGCAAATCGAGGGTATTTTGGGTGAGCGTAGACCGCGACACCACCTGTTCAGCGAGCGCCTCAGGGTAAGTCACAATCAGCAGAGCCCCCGAGTCGGGGTGCCCCGCAATGCTGAGTACCTCCGCCCTTTGACGGTTCTGCGACGCATCCTGCCGCTCCAAGGCACGACGACCCCGGTAGGAAGCCGGAAAAAACAATGGCTTCGACGGGCCTTGCGCCTCCTGCAGTTGCTCCAAATCATGGTGGAGGTAGGCCGCCTCCTCACGGTCGCGGGCCACACACAGCAAAGTCGCATCCAGTTCATGGTGCAGCGCGGTGAGCACGATCGCCGGTAAAGAGCCACACAACTGTTGTAGGTGGATGAAAGCCTGTGAACCACCGCCACCGGGCGCCTGGGCACCGCCGCCACCACCGCCGCCTTGGAAATAGATAATCCATTTGTGTTTATTGGCTTCGGTGCCTGGACGAAAATAATATTTGGCTGGTGTGCCGT
>SYHW01000055.1 GCA_005799065.1 Bacteroidota bacterium | reverse complement strand
GAGGTCGCGGTAACTCTGAATCCAATCGCGGTACGTATTCCAAATGATGGTTTCAGAGGTTGGCCGCACAATCAACTCCTCCTCAAGACGGGCCTCAGGATCGACCTCAATTCCACCATCCTTGCCATTGCGCAGGCGGTAGTGGGTCACCACAGCGCATTCTTTGGCAAATCCATCCACATGGGCAGCCTCCTTGCTGAAAAACGATTTGGGGATAAACAAAGGGAAATAGGCATTGCTGTGTCCAGTCTCTTTAAACATAGCATCGAGGGCATCGCGCATGCGTTCCCAAATGGCAAAGCCGTACGGCTTGATAACCATACAACCCCGTACGGCCGAATAATCGGCAAGTCCTGCCTTTAATACTAAATCGTTGTACCATTGTGCATAATCCTGTGCTCTGGGCGTAATTTCTTTGGCCATGTTTCTTTGGTGTTTGCTTTTTCGTTATTTTTACGAAAAGGGAACAAATATAGCTATCTGCTCGTTTATAGAATGATAAAAGCCAACATCATGTTTAACCTACATTCAGCTCATCGAAGTGCTTTTTTTGCCGCGTTGTTAATTTTGGGTGCGATTTCTCAGGCCTGCTCTTCCTATGAAATGGCCCGGTTAAAACGGATGAACTTTAGTGATGATTTATATACATCCGCCGACGAGGGTCCTTCCCCTCATGCTTCAAGCCGAGATGGAGGCAGCAATCCTTATCATGAGTACCTGGAAGATGGCCAATCGGTACGGCGCTCCACCCGTTCAAACCGATTGGATCGATATCAACGCGACCTCGAATGGTCCGACCGATTTGGCAACCCTCTGTGGAGCAATCCCAGTTGGAATTATGGAATGGGTGGTTATCATGGATGCAGAAGTTATATGCTCTTTAATCCTTTTTTGCCTCCTTATTGGGGCATGAACCCTGGATTTTCCATGGGTTGGGGGTCGCCTTATGGCTTAAATCGTCCGTGCGGCTATGACCCATGGCTTTATGGTGGTTCAGGCTGGGGGATGTATGATCCTTGGGGATGGAACGCGTGGAACAGTCCTTGGTGCAACAATTGGGGGATGAATTCTTATTGGGGCTGGAACAACGGATGGAACAATGGTTGGAATGGGTGGAATCATGGTGGATCCGGCATCTGGGTTTCTGCGACACCCGCACTCAAGCCTTCACCTACCCGAACAAGCCTGCCTGGAACTTCTTTGCCTGGCTTTGTTCAAAGAGGCAAATCAAGGGCTCCTGCGCGTGTACCCAATGCCATGGCGGGCAATGGTTTTTCGGGTCAATTATCGGGGGCAGAAAAACAGACATTGTCCTCACGCATTCGTTCGAGCCAATCAACGGTTGTGGCAACTCGTAACGGTTCCGGCCAAATGCGCCGAATGGTGGGCACGCAATCTGTGGATCGTAGTGCTTCGGGTGATCGCAATACGATGGGAGCGGGAGTTTCCAGAACACTTCGCTCAACTGATCGCACAAAATCAGCCGATATTCGATACCCATACGCCACTCCCGGTACGGGCCGACCAGAGGATTTTGAGTCAAAACCATCTCAGTCGGGTTCAGTCGGTTCTTACACCCCACGTTCCTATACGCCTTCTCGCAGCGGTTCATCCAGTACGTACACCCCAACTCCCTATTCACCATCTCGCTCTGGCTCCTCGGGAACAAACACACCTCGTTCATATACCCCTTCCCGCTCGGGTTCTATCGGTTCATCGGGTGCGAATACCCCACGAACTTCTACACCCAGTGCACCGACACGTACCTTTACCCCTTTACGATCAACCACGCCAGCGAAGCCTTCTTCCGCTCCACGATCAATAGGTTCATATTCGCCTTCATCTCCATCAAGAAGCAGTTCTTCGGGATATTCTCGTCCATCCACACCTTCATACAGCGGAAGTAGACCAACAACATCTGGTCGTCCACGATGAAGCGCGCTCATTTTTGGCCCCTAGCCTTGGCGGGTTCTGTCCTCTGTTCGAGTGCATCATTCGCTCAGTATGCGCTTGATTTGCTTCAATTGAGTCGGTTTCAGCCGGTGGGCTCGGCCCGGACAACAGCATTAGGCGGTTCATTCGTGGCTTTGGGTGCTGATTGGGGCGGTGCTTCTTCCAATCCCGCCGGAATCGCAGGTTTTCATTCCTCCGTTTTGGGTTTGTCTGCCTCTATGGGCACGGTAGGTTCTCAATCTGATTACTTAAACAACCGCACGCGCAGCAGTAGGGGGGATGTGCGGATTCCCGCCCTTGGTATTGTCATTGCAGAAAAGCCGCAGGAAAGTGGATCGGGCTGGATACGTGTGCATTATGGGTTTACTTTAAACCAAACCGCTGTTTATTCGGGTCGATGGCAGCTTGATGGATTCAATAACAAGACCAGTCTGGTTCATTATTTTCAGGAAGAGGCCAATTCAGGTTCTGCTTTTGTAGCCGCACAATTTCCCTTTTCAGCGGCACTGGCCGCACGCACTGGGCTCATTTATCCTGAGCGACCGGGCGATAGCACGTCTTATTATTTCTCAATCGTTCCAAGCGGTGGTGTACGGCAGGAAGAAGAAGCACGCAGCAATGGACAAATGTCTGATTATCAATTTACCCTGGCAGGTAATTGGAAGAACATGATCCAATTGGGTGCATCGCTCAGCATACTCAGCGCACGATTTGATCGGTTTTCTTCATTTACTGAAACAGATGAAGCCGATAGCATCTTTGACTTTAAGTCGCTTAGGTATACGCAGAACATCTATTCGGTCGCCGATGGGTTTGAATGGAAACTCGGAGCCATTTTTAAGCCCTCAGATTTCTTTCGATTGGGGTTTTCTTATGTGCCCCCATCGAGACTCACTGTTGAAGAGGATTTTCAAACGGATCTAGAAGCTACGTTCGATTCGGTCCCCACTTATGCGTTCGCTTCATCACCTGTTTTTGCCCCCTTTGAGTATAAATTTCGTAGGCCAGCCCGAACAAGTGTCGGTTTGGCAATGGTTTTTCCTAAAAAAGGCCTTATAACGGCAGGCTATGATTATATGTCTTTTCAACGCATGCGTGTGCGCACCGAAGGCCTCGATGCGGGTACTTCAGAATGGGCTCGCGGGGTGAACACTGACGTTCGTAGTTTGCTGCAGTCCACCAGTACCTTTCGTTTTGGAGCCGAAGGACTGCTCGGTCCGTATGCCTTGCGGATGGGTATGGCCTATACCACTACGCCATTTGTGGCAGAGCTCAATACCGGTGGAGGAAATCGGGCACAACGGGAGGTATCCATGGGGGGTGGTTACCGAAAAGATCCGTTCATTCTGGATGTTTGTATTACGAATCGTTCCTGGAATGTGTATCATGAACCGTACAGCTTATCGATACCCGCTCCTAATTTTGGTGCAAGCATTCGGCAGTTCCGCACGGAATTGATAGTGAGTCTTGGAATGCGGTTTTAATCGTGCACTGATTCTACTCCATTTTCATTTGTTCTGCAATTTGCTCTAGCATTTCCAACGCTGTTTCATGCGCATGATGATCCCCCGTTTTTTCTGAGCAACGCAAGGCTTCTTTTGTGCAATGAAGTGCATTGATAAACTGTTTTTGCACTAAATACAACTCCGCCAGTCGTTGCCAGGCAGGCAGATAATCTGGATGTTCTATTAATAGATTGCGCCATATCTCTTCGGCTCTTTGAAGATTGGCTTGTTTCTCCCATTCGAGTCCAAGTGCATACGGTAAGAATGGCTCCTGAGGGTTTTGTCGGATCAGCAATTGAAGTCGCTCCAAACGCTCATTTCCTCTACTTTCATGCATCATTTATCCTTATTTTTGTGCTTTATTTCGTACTTCTTTTTTCAAAAATATGAATATACTGGTCTGTCTGAGCCAGGTGCCCGACACAACAACACGAATTGTTTTTACAGCCGATGGGAAATCACTCGATAAAAACGGCGTTCAGTTCATCATCAATCCATACGATGAATTAGCACTAACCAAGGCCCTTGAATTGAATGAGTCAATGGGTGGTGGACGTGTAACAGTGGTTCATGTCGGTCGCGCTGACTCAGAGTCTAATCTTCGTAAGGCCATGGCTATAGGGGCTGATCAAGCCATTCGGGTAGATGCGGATGCAACAGACGCTGTTCAGGTAGCCCGTGAATTGGCTGCAATCGCATCCAAGGATCGTTATGACCTGATTCTTTGCGGTAGAGAATCTATTGATTACAACGGCGGGATGGTAGGGGGCATGTTAGCTGAATTGCTGGGTTTGCCGCTCGTCAACATCATGACATCCATCAGCAGCAACGGCACAGAAGCCGAGGTTTCTTTCGATGTAGACGGGGGTAGGGCCTATGCACAAGTCGCTCACCCCTTTGTGGCCACCTGTCAAAAAGAACTCACTGAGCCGCGCATCCCCAACATGAGGGGTATAATGATGGCGCGCACCAAACCTTTGGAGGTCGTTGCAGCATCGGTCAACGCAGAACAAACTCAAGTATTACATTACGAGCCGCCTGTGGCCAAATCGGGTTGCAGGTTTGTCGATGCGGGCGATATGGATCAGTTGGTCTCGCTCCTACACGAGCAGTCAAAAGTCATTTAAACACAGAATTAAAACTAAATCACGATAAACGGATGTCTGTACTTGTTTTCGCTCCTGTTCAGGATGGTATATTAAAAAAGCTTGCATTAGAGGCGGTGTCTTTTGGGGTTCAATTGGCCCATAGCTTGCAATCAAATTGCAGCGTACTTTGTTCATCTGAAATTTCTGCTGAGGCCCACCAGCAAATGCAGGATTTAGGAGTCGCGCTATGCCTCAAAGCGGAACATGACTTAATGGACTTTGATGCAGTGGTTCATGATCTCACGCAAGCTGCGGCAAGGGTAGGGGCCCAACAACTTGTGATCTCCAATACGTACTTAGGAAAGTCTGTAGCCCCCCGTTTGGCCGTACGTTTGGGAATGCCACTGGCCTCTGGGGTAATTGACGTTCCGAAAAAATCGAATGATGGTTGGGGGATCCGTAGATCGGTCTTTTCGAACAAGGGCTATGCCTTCCTCCAGGTCAAAGGGCATCCCTGCGTCATGGCGATTACCCCCAATTCCTTTCCCATCGAAAACCGCACGGTTGGTGAATGCAAAACAGAAGCCTTAGCAGTTCCTTTCGACGGGCATCAAATCAAAATTCAAGTGAATAGGGTCGATCGTGTGGTTGGTAAAATTCCCTTAACAGAGGCTGAGCGCGTGGTTTCGGCCGGTCGCGGATTAAAGGGCCCAGAAAACTGGCATTTGGTAGAATCTTTGGCGGCAAGTCTCGATGCAGCCACTGCTTGTTCAAAGCCGGTCAGTGATATGCACTGGCGTCCGCATGAAGAGCACGTTGGACAAACAGGTATCACCATTAAACCGGATTTATATATAGCCATTGGCATTTCCGGGGCCATTCAACATTTAGCCGGTGTGAGTTCGAGTAAAGTGATTGTGGCTATCAATACCGACAAAGAAGCTCCATTTTTTAAGGTGGCTGATTATGGTATAGTGGGCGATGCCTTTGATATACTGCCGCGTCTAACTGCAGCTGTTCAGCGCTTTAAGGCTTCTCACGCCTGATGAAGAAAATAGAATTGGAAATCGTTGCCCTTTCAGACAGCAACACCTCGGCCAACTCCTATGCCCTTATTTTGGGCGAGAAAGGCGGAGGACGTAAACTGCCCATCATCATCGGGGGTTTCGAAGCACAGGCCATCGCCATTGAATTGGAGAACATGAAGCCTGCGCGGCCGCTTACCCATGATTTATTTAAAAATTTTGCCTCTGAATTCGATATAGAGATAGAAGAGGTGGTCATTGCTGATTTGAGGGAGGGTATTTTCTACAGCAGATTGCACTGTCGGCAAGGAAACGAAATCAGGCAGGTCGACGCCCGAACCTCAGATGCCTTGGCGCTCGCTGTTCGTTTTGGCTGTCCTGTTTATACCTTTTCTCACGTATTGGATTCAGGAGGCGTTATATTGGATGCGGATCGCGTGCAAGAACCCTCGGATTCTCATGCAGTCATCAATAATTCAGAGGATTTGATTGCCAAAGCCCCTGAATCGAAGCCTTCCCCTTATCGGCAATTAGGATTCGCAGAGCTTCAGGAACGGCTTCAGCAAGCCGTTGATGGTGAGAACTATGAGGAAGCTGCACTCATTCGAGATGAACTAAAAAAAAGAGGGATCATCTAACCCTTTTTCTAATTCATTGCGTTTTTAAGCTACTTTTCCTTAGGTTTGGGCCATGATGTCGTCTATACTCAATGGTCTGCTCGGTCTGGCTTCTCTGCTCGCCTTACTCTATTTGTTGTCTGAGAACCGAAAGAGAATTTCATGGCGCACTGTATTCCCAGCCCTGGGGCTACAATTGTTGCTCGCAGTTTTGGTCATGAAAGTCGAGATGGTTGGACATGCGTTTTCTTTGGTCAGTGGTTTCATTGTTCAATTGCTTGGTTTTTCGCGCAAGGGAGCAGAATTCCTTTTTGGGGGCCTGGTAACATCTGTTGATACATATGGTTTTATATTTGTTTTCCAGGTGTTGCCCACCATCATTTTCTTTTCGGCCTTTACCAGTCTACTGTACTATTTGGGCGTACTGCAACGCATTGTATTTGTGTTTGCCTGGGTCATGAACAGACTGCTCAAGATTTCTGGAGCCGAGAGTTTGGCCGCTTCGGCGAACATTTTTATGGGTCAAACTGAGGCGCCGTTGCTGATTAAGCCCTACCTCAATCGAATGACCCGATCGGAGATTATGGCGTTAATGACCGGCGGAATGGCCACCATTGCTGGGGCTGTCATGGCCGCATACATTGGTTTTTTAGGGGGAAGCGACCCCCAGGCACAGGCGTTGTTTGCCCAACATCTACTCACCGCATCCGTAATGGCTGCTCCAGCAGGAATTTTGGCGGCTAAGATGCTTGTGCCAGAAACCGAGTCGTTTTCCGCTGATTTGAGCGTTCCACGTGAGACCATGGGAGACAATGTACTCGAAGCGGTGGCAACGGGTACCACCGATGGGGTGAAATTAGCGGTTAATGTGGGGGCCATGCTCCTGGTTTTTACCGCACTGATGGCCATGTTCAATTATATACTCCAATACTGGGTGGGCGGGTGGACAGGCCTCAACAGCTGGATCACCCAGACAAGCGCGGGGCGCTATGATGGCTTGAGTGTGCAATTGGTGTTGGGCATGTTGTTTGCTCCGATCTCCTGGCTCATGGGTGTGCGGGGCGAGGATGTGCTCTTGATGGGGCAGTTGCTTGGAGAAAAGGCCATTCTGAATGAGTTTGTAGCTTTCACAAGCCTCTCTGAACTAAAAGCAGGCGGTGCATTTGCATCAGAGCGAACCATCGTGATGGCATCTTATGCGCTTTGTGGATTCGCCAATGTTGCATCAATTGGTATCCAGGTGGGGGGCATTGGCGGGTTAATCCCTGAACGAAGGACGTTGTTCTCCCAATTGGGTGTGAAGGCATTAATAGCGGGAACAGCAGCTTCATTGTTGAATGCCACCATTGCGGGTATGTTGCTCGGAATCTAAGAGGATTATCGGCCAAGTGCCTTGCGCACAGTCTGTCCAATATCGGCGGGAGAAGCCACCACATGCAAGCCACATTCTTCCATGATGCGCATTTTCGCAGCAGCAGTATCTTCGGTGCCACCTACCACTGCTCCAGCATGGCCCATTCTGCGGCCAGGGGGGGCCGTCTGACCGGCAATAAACCCGACCACAGGTTTATTCAATTTTGAATCACGAATCCAACGGGCGGCATCTGCTTCCATTTGTCCGCCGATCTCACCGATAAGCACAATGGCTTCAGTCTCCGGATCTGAGGCGAATAATTCGACAGCCTCCCGCGTTGTGGTTCCAATGACAGGATCTCCCCCGATACCAATGGCGGTAGAAATACCCATTCCCGCTTTAACAACTTGATCCGCTGCCTCGTAAGTGAGGGTGCCTGAACGTGAAACGATTCCGATCTTCCCTTTTTTGAATACGAAACCTGGCATGATGCCCACTTTAGCCTCCTCAGGGGTGATAATGCCCGGACAATTAGGGCCAATCAGACGGCTGTTTCTCAAACGTAGGTATTCGCGCGCGGCGATCATATCACGAGTAGGAATTCCTTCTGTAATGCACACAATCACTTCGATGCCCGCATCAGCTGCCTCCATAATGGCATCTGCAGCGAAAGCGGGAGGAACAAAAATGATGGAAGTGTTGGCACCGGTATTTTCCTTGGCCTCAGACACGGTGTCGAAAACAGGCAGGTTGAGGTGCTGTTGTCCTCCTTTACCCGGCGTTATACCGCCAACCACGGGACTCCCGTAAGCAATCATTTGTTCGGCATGGAAAGTGCCTTCATTACCCGTAAAACCTTGCACCAAAATTCTCGAGTTTCTATTCACCAAAATGCTCATATAGATGTGTTTATTTAAACAATTATGTATTATAATATTTTAAAATAGAAAAATAAGTATTTGCTTCATTCCTAGGCGAAGGTCGTTAAAAATGACGACTAATCAGCCCATTGGAATACAAAACTCATTGGGCATGACCTTTACTTTCTCTTCGAACTTGTTTCAAAAATGCAGTCGCAAAGACAAAGTCATTCAATTCCAGACAATCCGTTTCCATAATATTGTTTTTACTCCCAGTCCACAACATTTTTCCCCGATACAGAAAAAAAATGTGATCACCGATTTCCATAACCGAATTCATATCGTGGCTGTTTACAATGGTGGTAATGCCAGATTCCAAGGTGATTTCCCGAATGAGTTCATCGATTTTTATAGAGTTTAACGGATCGAGCCCAGAATTGGGTTCGTCGCAAAACAAATACTTTGGTTCTAGAGCAATTGCCCTAGCAATTCCAACCCTTTTGCGCATACCCCCACTGAGTTGACTTGTATGCAGGTTGTTGGTGCCCGCCAGTCCAACTCGTTCTAAACAGTGGTTGACACGCTCAGTTTGCTGCCGGACTGTTTGCTTACTGAACATTTGGAGTGGAAACAGCACATTTTGCTCGACACTCAAGGAGTCGAATAAGGCTGAATTTTGGAAAAGCATGCCGATTTGCTTCCTTAATTCGGTCTTTTCCTCGAGGTCAAGGTTAAAAAAGTCGCTTGTTCCGTAGAAAACCTTGCCTTCGTCGGGTGCAAACAGGCCGACCAGAATTTTCATGAGGACCGATTTGCCACTGCCACTCGAACCTATGATCATGCTCACCGATCCTGGCTCGAAGCGTGCAGATAAGCTGTGCAAAACTGTCTTTTGCGCAAAATGTTTAGTCACTTTTTGGATCTCAATCATCTCACAAAAGCAGTTGAGCCAATACGTAGTCGGCAACGAGAATAGCGACTGAACTATATACCACGGCCTGCGTGCTAGCCTTACCTACCTCGAGTGACCCACCTTCCACATAGTAGCCCTGATAGGCAGAAATAGAGGATATGAGAAATGAGAAGGTGATGGCTTTGGTCATCGAGAAAAATAAATTGTAGGTTTGGAATGAAGATCGAGCACCTTCAACGAAAAGTTTATATGGTACTATACCTGTGAGCTCACCAACTACCATTCCGCCCGCAGTGCATAGGCTGATGCTGAGAACTATTAAAAGGGGTATGGTGAGCAATGCCCCTAAAATTTTAGGTCCTATGAGGTACCCTGGGGCATTGATTCCCATGATCTCAAGGGCATCGATTTGCTCGGTGACCCTCATGGTCCCGATTTCGGAGGCTATGCTGGAGCCAATTTTTCCGGCCAACACCAGTGAAGTAATGGTTGGCCCCAATTCTAGTAGACTACTGTCGCTCACAATGGCACCGATTACGGATTTTGATATCCAACCGGCAACGAGTTGATAAGCAGTTTGAACCGTAGTAACCGCGCCTGAAAAAACGGCAATGATGGTGACGATACCTATAGATCCTACGCCAATAGAATACATCTGTCGAAAGAGTTCTCGGGTATACAACATATTATTTTCAGGCTTTTTGAAAAGTCTGCGTAAGAGCAATAAATATCGACCCAGGTGGTAGAAAAAAAACATGGATAGCTTAACGATCTGGGCCAAAAATACGGGTTTATCCGCCATATTTGGGGTATGTTTCATAAAAGTATAGCCGTGGTGACCGGTGCCGGAAGGGGCATTGGACGGGCAGTAGTGCTCCGATTGGCACAAGGTGGTTGTTCGGTCCTCTTTACTGCCCGAACGTCATCAGAACTCGAATCATTGAAGGTTGAACTCGATGCGCTGTATCCTCATCAGCATTTCGCTTGTGCTTCTTTCGATTTGGGAATTCGTGGGGATGTTATGCGCTGTGCAGATTGGATCAGAAAGGAAGCAGGAGATCGGCTCGATATACTCGTTCACAATGCGGGCATCTTTCTACCCGGAACCCTTCTGGACGAGCCAGATGATCAATTTCTATCGCTTTTAGAGGTGAATGTTTTATCGGCCTACTACCTCACACGCGGACTATCAGAGCTTATCAGGAGTAGTCGTGGGGCACATCTTTTTTTCATGTGTTCGACTGCATCGATCAAAGCCTACCCCGCAGGCGGTGCGTATGCGGTAAGTAAACACGCCCTGTTAGGTTTATCCCGTAGTTTAAGACAAGAACTGATGCCCTTTGGCGTTGGGGTAACCTCTATCTTACCAGGTCCTACTTACACCTCAAGTTGGGCCGGCAGTGGGATACCCCAGGATCGGTTCATGCGCGCAGAGGATGTAGCCGAACTCCTGTGGGCTTCATGGAAGGTGGGCGCCACCTCAGTGGTGGAGGAACTCTTGTTGCGCCCTATATTGGGGGATATTTAGATTTCATATTGTATTTTTATTAATTCTGCCATTCTAATTATTGTTATGGGCATTAAGTGCTTATTTTTGCACGAGAATGTCTACGACCCAAATCAGTCTTGAACTCCTTCAACTTCGCGCTTTGGTTGCCCAGATGGGCGATCAGGTGCGAGAGCAGTTGAATGCTCTTTTGCTTGTTTTGGATTCAGGAGACTCTGAGGCCATCCTGGAAGTTGAATTGGCTGAACGCCAATCCGACGTTTGGCACAACCGCATTGAAGTTCGATGTGAGCAGGTTTTGGCCTTGTTTGCTCCAGTGGCAAGAGACCTCAGAATGGTTTTTGCCATCAATAAGATGGCTTCAGATTTGGAATACGTTTCTGACAGTGCGCAATCGGCCGTTGGTTTTTATCAACGGATCACGACAAAAGGAATGCGCCGTCCTCCGGTCGATGTGCCGCTCAGTGAGATGATGCGGCTCATTTTATCGATGTTCGATCATGTCATGCTGTCTTTTGAAGAAGAGCGCAGGCCGGATACTGATGAACTGGATTGGATTGAGCAACGTGTGAATCGTTTAAATACGGAAACGGACATCTTGCTGGCTGGGTATCTGCGTGGAGGAGTAAGTGAACAAGAGGCACTGAATGCACTGATGTGGTTATCGGTTGTTCGCAAGTTGGAAAAAATTGGGGATTTTCTGGTGTCGTTGGGTAGCCGTGTTACGTACTTTATGGGCACATCCGATCCGGTAAACGGCAGCTATTTTTGATTGGCATCCATTTTATTTTTGTATTATATTTGGATTTACAAATCGTTATTTGGATGAAGAAGATTTTTCTATTGTTTGTTCTTTCCTTGAATGTCTTTTTTGCTTCCGCACAAACCAGGATTTATAAAGGGAACTCGACCAGTTATTCTGATTGTTTGTTTACCGTGAATGGCGAGAAAGTGTACCACGGAAACTCCACGAGTTACTCTAATTGCAGATTTACTTTTGATGGGGGAAAAGTTTATAAGGGAAATTCCACGAGCTATTCCGATTGTTTATTCACCATCAGTGGCAACAAAATCTACCGGAGCAATTCTACTTCTTACTCAGATTGCCTCTACACCATTGGCGATGGTAAGATTTTCAGGGGTAACTCGGGTAGTTATTCTGATTGTTTGCTCACTGTAGAGGGCAAAAGGGTGTACCGTGGAAATTCTACCAGCTACTCCGACTGCATCGCAACGGTCGATGGCATCGTGAAGTACGCCCTGGTTGCCGTACTGATCGGGCCCTACTAAAGTAGGAAAGCTCGTAGATCTGGGGTATGCCAAAAGCTCAAATTACAAGGATCCCGGTTCCTTTGAACGAGGCGGGATGCGATGAAGCGGGGAGGGGATGCCTTGCAGGTCCTGTGGTGGCTGCAGCGGTCATTTTAGGCGAAGGTTTTGACTTGAACCGAGTAGACGACTCCAAGCAGTTGTCGGCCAAAGCCCGAGAATCGGCCCGCCGATACATTGAAGAAAATGCAACTGCCTTTTCTGTTTTCAGTTGTTGTAATGAGGAGATCGATCGCATCAATGTTCTTCAAGCATCGATGAAAGCCATGCATGGGGCCGTAGATCATCTGGGTATCATTCCGCCCCGTTTATGGATTGATGGCCACTATTTCGTAGCCCATGAAAATATTCCACATACCTGCGTGGTGGGAGGAGATGCCAAAGTGGCGTGCATCGCGGCGGCCAGTATTTTAGCTAAAACGTACAGGGATGCTTTGATGCAGGACTATCATGCCCGTTACCCCTTTTACGGATGGGATGTGAACAAGGGATACCCCACCATTGGTCACCGAAATTCAATTGGTCTACATGGGCCATCGCCCCTGCATAGGAGAAGCTTCCGATTTCAAGCGTCGCCTGGTACGCTGGATTTCGGTGAATAACGGCCTTATTCGATTGGCATGACAATCTAAAGTCAATCATTTGGTGCGTGCCTGCGAACGAAGCCAGGCCATTTCGCGGTAGACCTGCCGCACATCAAGAGCAGGTGTTCCGAAATACACTTTTCCACCCTCTATGGATTTGGTGATACCCGACTGCCCGAGTACTTCAGCCCCATCACCTATTCGGATGTCCTTCTGAACGCCGACCTGTCCCCACAACTTCACTTCATTTCCGATGATGGTTTTGCCCCCTATTCCCACTTGAGCCGCCATTAAACAGTTTTTGCCCATTTCAACACCGTGCCCAATGTGTACCTGCGCATCGAATTTGGTGCCCGCACCAATAATGGTGTCGCCACTTACCCCGCGCGAAACAGTACAACCCGGACCCATTTCAACGTCGTCGTGGATGAGGACGCGTCCGCACGACAACAGCTTATCGTATCCTTCGGGTTTGCGCTTAAAGTAGAAGGCATCCTGACCAATCACCGTATGCGCATGGATGACCACGCGATCTCCGATGCAGGTGCCCGGATAAATCACGACGTGAGGGTAGATCAGGCAGTCGCGTCCGATAACCACTCCGTCGCCAATCACGGCCTGCTCCATGATTTGGGTGCCAGGACCGATTTGAACATCGACGCCCCGATAGTATCGATCGCCAATAATGGGCGTAGGTTGGTGGTATCTCTTAATTAATTTATTGAAGTCATCAAAGGGATGATCGCTGATTAACAAGAACTTATTGTTCCGATCATCTGGTTCCTGATCCATCAGAATAAAATCTGCTGCCGAGTGAAGGGCCTTCAGGTAGTATTTGTGGAAGTCAACAAAAGTAAGGTCGCCCGGCCTGACTTTATGGATTTCATTGAGCCCCATGATGGGGGCATTGGGTTCGCCGACATACCGACATTGTAAGTAATGTGCAGCCTGCTCGAGGGTAATCGGATGGGGTAGTAGCATATAAAAGAGATCAAGGCAAAAATAGGCTTCAGCGGTGATATCTCGTATTTTTACGGCATGGAATCAACATTATTACGTACCCCCTTGCACGGCATTCATCTTCAATTAGGCGCGCGCATGATGCCTTTTGCTGGTTATGACATGCCATTAAGCTATTCGGGCATCCGAAATGAACACCTCAGTGTACGCAACGCCTGTGGCCTGTTTGATGTGTCGCATATGGGGCAATTTATGGTAGAGGGCATCGGAGCCTTGGCTTTTTTGCAGTACATCACCACCAATGATGTGGCGCGTCTAAAAATCGGACAAGCACAGTACAGTTGCATCCCCCATGAAGAGGGGGGCATAGTCGATGATCTTTTGGTGTACCGAATGGCCGATGAGAAATACATGTTGGTGGTGAATGCTTCTCGGGTTGAAGAGATTTCTGAAGTCTTGAAGCGTCATGCGCGCCCGGATTGTTCTATTCATGATATTTCGAAAAACACGGCTCTTTTGGCGATTCAAGGGCCATTAGCGGTTGATGTGTTGGCGTCATGCACCAGCGAAGCCGTTCGCGAATTGGCTTATTACCATTTCTGCACGGGTACTGTGGCTGGGGTAGAAGGGGTCATCATCTCCGCTACGGGCTACACAGGCGCGGGAGGTTTTGAATTGTATATCCCGGAGTCATCTGCGCAACAAGTATGGAACACCCTAATGGAGGAGGGTGCATCTTATAGAATTATGCCTTGTGGATTGGGCGCCCGGGATACTTTGCGATTGGAAAAAGGCTATTGCCTTAATGGGCATGAACTGAGCTATACCAGCGGACCTGTTGAAGCTCGGTTGGACTGGATTGTACGCTACACTAAGGATTTTATGCACAAGGATTTGCTCCTCAGTAAGAGAAATGGAGGATGCAGTCGCTATCTGGTGGGTTTTGAGATGATTGATAAGGGAATCCCCCGCCATGATTTTGAGATTCTAGATGCCGCAGGCAACATCATCGGGCGGGTAACTTCAGGATCGGAATCGCCATCAACAGGAAAGTTGATTGGATTGGGATTTGTGGATGCCGAGCATCAACATGAGGGATGTAGTTTGTGGATCAACATCCGCGGCAGGAATCTCAAGGCCCAAGTGGTGAAATTGCCTTTTGTCTGATGAAGAACCGCACGATTGAGGTTTGTTTGAGTCCACTTCTATCGGGATGCCATGATTTTTCTGGTAAATGTGTCGTGATCATAGATGTTCTCAGGGCAAGCTCAGCCATCATTACCGGTCTTTTCCATGGTGTTTCTGCTTTTAGACCGGTTGCAGAGCCTGATGATGCGGTGTTTTGGGCACAAAAAGGATACATTCCAGCAGCAGAACGCGGTGGTCAAGTCGCCGAGGGCTTTAGCCTGGGCAATTCTCCTTTTTCGTACCGTGAGGGTCAATGGGCCGGACAAAAAATTGCGCTCACAACAACGAATGGCACCCGGGCGCTTCTTTTGTCGCTGGCTGCGGAGCGGATCCTTATTGGCGGATTCCTCAATCAGAAGGCGGTAGTTCGGCAGCTTGTTCAGTTTAATGGAGATGTTGTGTTGTTCTGCGCGGGTTGGAAAGGTCAATTGAGCTTGGAAGATACCTTGTGTGCAGGCGGATTTTTGGCCTTATTGACCGAATATTTTCAATTGACAGGCGATCCAGCTGTTGTTGCCCTGGACCTACACAAACAGCGTGAAAACGGTCTTGAAACAGCCGTACAGAGTTCTTCCCATTTCTTGCGTTTGGCTGCCAAAGGTCTGGCCGATGAAATCGCTTTTTGCTTGAAGAGCGATTTATACGACATGGTTCCGCTGTTGGTTGACGGTGAATTGGTAGCGGGCTCCTAGCATTTATGGTTCGAAAAGGTGCTTTAGTCGGTGTTTAATTTTGGATTGTTGAGGTGCCGTTGGGCATCACGGGTAGATTTTTTCTCCAAATTTTTTCTGAACGCCGCCTCCAGATTTACACCGGTTTGGTTGGCTAAGCATATGAGGACCCAAAGTACATCGGCCATCTCGTCGGCCAATTGTTCGGCAGTTTCACCTTCTTTGAAAGACTGCTCACCATAGGCCCTAGCCATTATACGGGCGAGTTCTCCGACCTCCTCCATTAATAGGGCAGTGTTGGTGAGTTCATTGAAATAACGCACACCCAGAGTGCGGATCCATGCATCCACTTGATTCTGAATCTCCTTTAGGCTGAGTGTTTCGTTTGCATCCGCAAGGCCTGATGTTGGAATTGATGTAGGGTTTGTCATATTTTATTTTGGGTGTCGATAGGAATGGTAACGGGGCCGTAATTTTCCGATTGAATCAGCATATCGGCACCGAATCGTCCGGTTTGAATGCGTGTAGGTAACAATTGATTAAGCGTCAGACAGAAATGTTCATACAAACGCAGGGCATCTGCCGGACTGGCGGCCAAGGCAAAACCCGGACGATTTCCTTTTTTGGTGGATGCAAAGAGGGTGAACTGACTCACAACCAGGATTTCCCCTCCTACTTCGAGCAGTGATCGATTCATTTGACCGTTTTCGTCGGGAAAAATCCGCATATGAATGAGTTTCGAAGCCATCCACTCATGATCGGAAACAGTATCCCCAATGGCCCAGCCGGCCAAAACCAACAGACCATGGCCAATCTGGCCGATGACTTCGCCTTCAACCGTAACGGAAGCCGATCGTACGCGTTGGGTAATGGTTTTCATAGACTATATGGTTGCACATTGATTTTCATCGACTGTAGCGTTTGCGCTTTGGTTTTCATAGACTATATGGTTGCACATTGATTTTCATCGACTGTAGCGTTTGCGCTTTGGTTTTCATCGACTGTGAAGAAAGTGCGTACGGAACGCCCAAAATGAGCATCCGCTTAGGAACGGTTATCCTCATTGAGGAGCATACTGATGTAACTCTTGTAGCGCTGTGGATGAATCTGTCCTTGATCAACGGCCTCCCGCACAGCACAGTGGGGCTCATGCGCATGCGTACAGGTATTAAAGTGGCACAGGGCAAGGTAGCTACGAAATTCAGGAAAGTGGTGACTCAGTTCATAGCCGGCAATGTCGGCCAGACCCCACTCCTTGATGCCTGGTGTATCAATAATTCTTAAGTCGGGCTCGGGGGTGAACATCTGGGCAAATGTGGTGGTGTGGGTGCCTTTGCTCGAAAACTTACTTACCTCACCGGTCTTCAGGTTCAATTGACCAAACAGCTTATTGAGTAGACTGCTTTTCCCAACTCCTGAAAATCCACTGATCAGCGTAGTTTTAGCCTGTAAAAGTTCATGTACGGAATGGACTCCATCGCCCCTGTGTGCAGAGGTGCACAATACAGAATAACCGGCATTCGAGTAGATCGCCGAGAGTTCTTTCGCTTGATCCCATTCCTTTTCAGACCATTGGTCGGCTTTGTTCAGCACCAAAACAGCATCAATGCCGTAGGCCTCGGTGGTCACCAGATAGCGGTCGATGAATCCGGGCGATATTTTGGGCCGCAACAAGCTGGCCACGATCATCACCTGGTCTATATTGGCGGCCAAAACATGGTGCTGCTTGCTCAGATTGGTTGCTCGCCGCATGATGTGATTAACTCTCGGCAGGATTTCTGTAATGACCGCCTCCTCATGATCATCGAGGTGCACCCGAACGTGGTCACCCACCGCTACAGGATTGGTCTTCGCTGAATCGTCGAGTCTGATTTTACCCCGCAAACGGCACTTCAACGTTTGGCCTTGGCCCACATCCACTTCATACCAACTTCCAGTGGATTTAGTGACCTGACCAATCGTCATCCGGCCAATATTTAGTTGGCGTTGAGTTGAACACCCGTGTTGGGTTCAATCATAGACATGAGGTCGACTGCCTTCTGTACTTTTTCTGGGAGCAGGGCGAATGCCAGGACGTCCGACATACGGTCTACATAATGGAATTCGAGGTCGCGAATGTAGTCTTGCCTAATTTCTTCAATGTCTTTTCGGTTCTGTTTACTCAGCACAATATGGCCTATTCCGGCTCTTTTGGCTGCCAGGATCTTCTCCTTGATTCCTCCAACCGGTAAAACGCGGCCTCTAAGGGTTATTTCACCAGTCATAGCCAACTTTTGACGAATTTTTCTTTGGGTAAAGGCCGAAACAATGCTCGTGAGCATTGTGATCCCTGCCGATGGTCCATCTTTGGGCGTGGCGCCTTCAGGCACATGAATGTGGATGTCTACCGAATCAAACAAACGGTAATCAATTCCCAGTTCACGGGCATGTACTTTTACATAGGCCAAAGCAATCGAGGCCGATTCCTTCATCACAGCACCCAGATTCCCCGTGATGTTGACTTTTCCCTTTCCTCGGCTCAAGCTCGTTTCAATAAAGAGGATGTCACCTCCGGCCGAGGTCCAGGCCAGCCCGGTAACGACCCCCGCGATTTGGTTTCCTTCATATTCGTCGGGGTCAAATATGGGAGCACCCAAAATTTTGTGGCAATCGTCGCGGTTCACCTGCACCCGGTAGGGCGTTTCCATGGCTTTATGGCGCGCAAACCCCCGAACCATGGAGGCTATTTTCTTGTCGAGGCTGCGCACACCCGATTCGCGGGTATATCGTTCGATGATGTATCGGGTCATCGCTGCCTGGATCGAAAAATCATCTTTGGTGAGTCCATGCTCCTCCAATTGTTTGGGAATGAGGTATTTACGAGCAATTTCTTGCTTCTCTTCTAATGTATATCCATTAATTTCAATGACCTCCATCCGGTCGAGCAGAGCGGGTTGTATGCTCGATAAACTATTGGCGGTGGCGATAAACAGGACTTTGCTCAGGTCGTAGTCGACCTCGAGGTAATGATCGAAGAATGTGCTGTTTTGTTCGGGATCCAATACTTCCAGAAGGGCGGAAGAAACATCGCCCCGGTAATCACTGCCCACTTTATCGATCTCATCGAGTACCATCACGGGATTGCTGCTGCCCGCTTTTTTCAAACTCTGTATGATTCGTCCGGGCATGGCGCCAATGTATGTCTTGCGGTGACCGCGGATGACAGCCTCATCATGCACGCCACCAAGGCTCATGCGCACATATTTTCGACCGATGGCACGCGCTATACTTTTTCCCAAGGAGGTTTTACCGACGCCCGGGGGCCCCACAAGCAAAAGAATTGGGGCTTTCATATTGGCCTTGAGTTTCAACACCGCCAAGAACTCCATAATGCGGTCTTTCACCTTATCGAGGCCGTAATGGTCTTGATCCAGAATTTTTTGCGCCCTTTTTAGGTCGAAACGATCCGTGCTGTATACATCCCATGGTAAATCGAGCATCAATTCAACATAGTTGAGTACAACGCTGTAATCGGCAGCCGCTGGATTCATGCGCTGCAATTTGTCTATTTCTTTATCGAAATGCTGGCGAACTTGAGCACTCCACTGTTTCTTTTTGGCGCGCTCTCGAAGGTTTTGCGCCTCCAAGTCGGGTGTTGCCCCTCCTAGTTCTTCCTGTATGGTCTTGAGTTGTTGGTGTAGGAAATATTCGCGTTGTTGCTTATCGATATCGACCTTGACCTTGCTTTGAATCTGATTTTTTAACTCCAGCATCTGGAGTTCTTTATTGAGCTGGGTGAGCACGTCCGTAGCACGGTCTTTTAGACCCTCCATTTCGAGTAGGCGCTGTTTCTCAGCCACATCAGTATTGAGGTTGCTGGCGATAAAGTTGATGAGGAAGGCTGCGCTTTCGATGTTGCGCAGGGCGATGGCGGCCTCGCTGGGGATATTGGGCGACTGCTCAATGATTTGAAGGGCCATATCCTTCATGGATCCTATCAGCGCCTCAAATTCCTTATCGTTCTTGCGTGGCTTTACATCGCGGTGGGGCGTCACCCGAGCCCTGAGATAGGGTTCAGTACTGGTAATCTCTTCAAGTCTAAACCTTTGTCGACCTTGAATGATCACCGTTGTATTTCCATCGGGCATGCGGAGCATTTTCAGTATGCGCGCAACGGTTCCGATGTTGTGCAAATCCCCGACACCGGGCTCTTCGACAGATACATCGGTCTGGGAAAGGACGCCAATGATTTTGCTGCCACTATTGGCATCGCGTATAAGCCGAATGGATTTGTCGCGGCCTACCGTTATGGGGATAACAACACCAGGAAACAATACGGTGTTGCGAAGAGGTAGTATGGGGAGTTCGCCTGGGAGTTCTTCGCTCGAGTCTTCCTCCTCCTCAGTAGGGGTAGAAATGGGGAAGAAGTCGGTTTCGGCGTCGTCGTCGTAGCCGTGCATATGTTCGAATGGTGATGATGGATTTCTTCTGCTCATGGGCTTAGGTAGGAATCGTCTGACAGCCTGTCAGCCAATTAAGTAATGCTGCACTGCAATTAAAGTGCCATTTAGTGGATCAAACGTATACGAAGGGGTGGAAGGTTTATTTAATTAGCCATTAGGGTTCGATGCATCACGGTTCCATACCTGAAATTGCTCAATTTCCTGCAGGGAATCAACCCATTTTCCACGAAAGTTCAGGGCCCGGTCGTCGAGATAGATATCGGCCATAGGTTTGCCAAAACTCCAGATTTTATCGTAAGGAATGCCGTGTTCCTCGAGGTAAATTTTCATCCGTTCCTCTTGAGGAGGATGGTCATTTTTGTGGTATATTTTGTTGGTTCGCGTACTAAAAATATAGATTTTCCAGCCCTTTGCGCGCAGTTCGGTGAGTGCCTCACGGGTGCCCTCAACGGGTAGGTCATATATTTCGCCCCCTTGCCAACCCCGGCTGTAGGAATGAATGACGCCGTCAAAATCGATGGCAATGGTCATTTGAATAGTTCTTGTAGGCTGAGTGTTTCGCCGACCACAATGCCTTTTTCTCCTTCGCGGAGCGAACACATTTCGTTTTGGGCGTCGTGTTCAAAAAACAACAACCAGTTTTCGCGGGCGGCTCGTGACAGAATGTCTGATTTTTCTTGCAAGGTCAATAAAGGCCGGGTGTCATAGCCCATCACCCAGGCAATGGGCAGATGGGCAACGGATGGCAACAGATCGGCACAATAGAGTATTTTTTGTTGATTTACCTCCAACAGAGGCAACATCATACCGTCGGTGTGTCCATCCACCATCAATACATCCAATCCGGCCGCCTGTTCGCCGCGCTTCACCAGGTGAACGCGCTGTTGATCGAAAAGTGGTGCGAAATTCTCCGGTAGAAATGAAGCGCGTTCGCGTGGGTTTGGGGATGGATAGGCCCATCGGTATTGATCTTCGCTGATCCAGTAGGTGGCTTTGGGGAAGGTCGGCACCCAAGACTGTCCGTCGATCGATCGACGAACTGCACCCCCGCAATGATCGAAGTGGAGGTGGGTGAGTACCACATCGGTGATGTCGCTGGGCTGAATGCCCTTCGACTGAAGGCTTCCCAACAAGGTAAACGCGCCGTGGGGTTCGTAAAAACTAAAAAATTTGGCGGATTGCTTATCACCCAGTCCTGTATCGATCAGAATGAGTCGCTCGTCATCCGCAATGAGTAGGCAGCGCATGGCCCACGTACATAAGTTATTGGCGTCGGGGGCTACATGACGGCTCCAAAGCGTTTTAGGCACCACGCCGAACATGGCTCCGCCATCGAGTTTGAAAAATCCTGTATCTATGCTCAATACGTCCACTGCGACCTAAAAATAGGTGAATTTACCATAAGGTGCTTAAGCGCACGATAAATTTTATTCGGGATCGCCCACAAATTCGGATATTGCAGGCTGATTTTGGCTTTGGTTTGTTTGGTAGCTATGAGGATACACTTTATTTCTATTGGTGGTGCAGTGATGCACAATTTGGCCATGGCGCTGGCTGCTGAAGGCCATCAAATTAGTGGGTCCGACGACCGCTTTGAAGAGCCCTCTCGGAGTCGACTCGAAAAAGCAGGTCTTTTGCCCCATGAAACCGGTTGGTTTCCGGATCAATTGTCGGCCTCCATAGATTTAGTGATTTTGGGCATGCACGCGAAGTCAGACAACCCAGAACTCAAGCGCGCACAGGACTTGGGCTTGAATATTCAGTCCTTCCCGGAATATGTATCCCAAAGAAGCGCCGGCAAGCTGCGCTTGGTCGTTGCGGGTAGTCATGGCAAAACAACCATCACCGCCATGGTGATGCATGTGTTGCGTTTTCACAAGCGTCCGTTCGATTATTTGGTGGGCAGCGGTGTGAAGGGATTCGATGTGATGGTTCGGTTAACCGATGATGCGCCGGTTATGGTGATAGAAGGTGATGAATACCTCAGCTCCTGTCTCGATGCTCGTCCAAAATTCCTCCATTACGCACCACAGGCATTGGTGATTTCAGGCATCGCTTGGGATCATGCAAACGTTTTTCCGACACCTGAACGCTACAGAGAGGCATTTCATGCTTTATTGGCCTCACTCCATCCGGGGGCTCGCGTGGGATACCCCGAAGGGGACAGTGCTTTAGAGGCTCTTTGCCTGCCTTTCAGCCAAACACTGCAGGTTCGGGCCTACAAACCAGCAGAATATGTAGTGGAAGACGGGTACGGATTTTTGAAAACCTCTCTTGGAAAGATTCCGTTGCTCGTTTTTGGTCGACATAATGTGGAGAATATCGCTGCCGCACGTTTTTTGACCGCCGAAGCCGGTATACCCAAAGAAGATTTCTATCAGGCAATTGCCTCTTTTCCGGGCGCAGACCGGCGCCTCGAACGGGTTGGACATCGGGTAGGTTGTTTCGTATACCGTGACTTTGCCCATGCTCCTTCTAAGGTGATGGCGAGTGTTCGGGCAGTACGCGAGCAGCATCCTGATTCCTATTTCACTGCCATTTTGGAACTGCATACTTTTTCGAGCCTGCGCAGTGATTTTTTGCCCCAATACCGCGATACCATGAATCAAGCCGATCGTGCGGTGGTTTTCTATCAACCCGCTTTGGCCGCAGAACGAGGCCTTCAAGCACCAACGGAATCCGAGTTGAGGCTTTTTTTTGGTAGGGAAGATCTGGAGGTACGAACCTCCACCTCCGAGGTCATCAAGGATGCACATAAGGCGCAACGAAATGGCGTCCTGTTGCTGATGAGTTCGGCCACATTCGGTGGTTTGACCACGGAAAATTTATTGTTAAACAATTGATACTTATTAAAAACATTGTATGCTTCAGCTGACCCGTCCCCTTGCTTTTATTGATCTCGAAACAACCGGACTCAGCATCAGCAGCGATCGTATTGTAGAAATTTCAGTGTTAAAGGCCATGCCCGACGGCACCACGCAGACGCTCACCCAACGCATCAATCCAGAAATGCCCATCCCTATGGAGGTCACAAAAATTCATGGGATTAGGGATGAGGATGTGGCGAATGAACCCACTTTTAAGGAATTCGCTCCCAAACTCATGCAGTTTATGCAGCATTGTGATTTTGCTGGCTACAATTCGGGTTACTTCGACTTGCCTATGCTGGCCGAGGAACTGATGCGGGCGGGGCAAGATTTTGATTGGACCGATGTTCGGATGATCGATGTTCAAACTATTTTTCATAAAAATGAGCCCCGCGACCTGAAGGCCGCCTACCGCTTCTATTGCCAAAAGAATCTTGAGGGTGCACATTCGGCCGAAGTAGATATTCAGGCTACCTACGAAATTCTTCTGGGTCAACTTGATCGCTATCCGGAATTGAAACGCGATGTGGATTTCCTGCACCGATATACCATTCGCAACAACCAATCGGTAGATTTGGCCGGCAGAATCGTGCGTGATGCACAGGGTAGGGAGGTATTTTCATTTGGAAAATACAAGGGACAAGCCGTTGCCGAGGTTTTCGCACGCGACAAAGGCTACTACCAATGGATGATGGAGGGTGATTTCCCTGCTTACACAAAAAAAATCATCACGCGCATTCGACTAAACGCTTTAAACGCATCGTAGAATGGGAACGCTGACAACTGATTTTTCGCGGGTCAGCCAGAGGGAGGACGATCTGTCGGTTGGTTTACCGCTGTCGGGTACAGAACCGCGTGTGGCGGTTTATACGTTGGGGTGTAAGCTCAATTACTCAGAAGGGGACACCATTAGTAGGCAATTCACGAGCAAGGGCTATCGATTGGTCGAATTCGACAATGAAGCAGAAGTTTATGTGATTAATACTTGCTCGGTGACTGACCACGCAGACCGCAAGTGCAAGAATTTGGTTCAGCAGGCGAGGCGAACATCACCTCAGGCCCGTGTGGTGGTGACCGGTTGCTTCGCCCAATTACAACCAGGCGCTGTTTCTCAAATTCCCGGAGTTGACCTGGTGGTGGGTGGGGCGGATAAGTTTCGCATCCTTCAAAAATTGAATGTAAAATCGTCGGGTGGTATAATGGCCGAAATCCATCATGGCGAAACCCGTGCGCTCACCACATTTGAACACTCGTTTTCGCAGGGAAACCGCACCCGATCCTTTTTAAAAGTTCAGGACGGCTGCGACTATTCTTGCACGTTTTGTACCATTCCGGGAGCGCGCGGCGCCAGTCGTTCGGGCAATCCCCATGATTTGCTCCAGCAGGCGAAGGATTTGGTGGCTTCAGGTGTTCGGGAAATCGTGCTGACGGGTGTGAACACGGGCGATTACGGCTGGGTGGGGAGCGATCTGAACAGGGGGCCATCGCGGCCATTGGGTAATTTTGGAGATTTATTGAGCCTGCTGGCAGAGGAAAGCGGTGCAGAGCGTCTGCGCATCTCCAGTGTCGAGCCCAATCTTTTAACGGATCGCATCATAGAACTCATGAAGAAGCATCCAAACCTGATGCCGCATGTGCATATGCCCTTACAGTCGGGCAGCGATGCGCTTTTGGCCCGAATGAAAAGGCGCTACCGTTCGGCTCAATACGCAGACAGGGTGCAGGCGATTCGTTCGGCTTTGCCCCATGCATGCATTGGCGTAGACGTGATTGTGGGTTTCCCCGGCGAAACCGATGGTTTGTTTATGGAGACCCATGATTTTATTTGGGATCTCGAGGTCTCCTACCTGCACGTTTTCACCTATTCCGAGCGACCTGGAACGGAAGCCGCTGCGATGGAAGGGAGGGTACCCAATGGGCGACGATCGGATCGAAATCGTTTACTTACACACCTAGGTCTACGCAAACGCCTCGACTTTGCTCAAAGTCATATGGGCAGCGTGAGACCCGTTCTCTTCGAACAGGAGCGCAAGGGCCAATGGATGCAGGGATATACCGATAACTACATTCGTGTCTCAGCCCCCTATAACCCATTGTGGATCAATCGAATTGTTCCAGTCGAACTCGCCTCGGTCGAAGCGGACGGAACGGTTCTCTGTCGCGTCAATGCATCAGATCAATTAATGGCAGAGGATCATTTTGTATTTCAGCCTTAGCCAAAGTGCTCTGGAGCATTCGAGACTAACTATTTATTACTGATAACGCTACACTAAAGACAATTTCCTTCGTACGGACATCATACAGACAGTATTCGGACATTAAACGGACATCATAAATCTAGATCACAGCAATGGACAAAATCATTATTCTGGACTTTGGATCGCAATACACCCAGCTGATTGCCCGCCGTGTGCGTGAGTTGCAGGTTTATTGCGAAATCCAACCCTGGAACAGGCCAATACCCAAAGAGTCGGAAATCAAGGGCATCATACTTTCGGGTAGTCCGTTCAGCACGGGTCAGGAAGGTGCCCCACATCCGGACATCCTCAGTCTTTACCCCGGCAAGCCTATACTCGCTATATGTTATGGAGCTCAACTATTGGCCCGGCAAATTGGAGGAGAACTTCTTCCTTCGAGCATCCGTGAATACGGACGTGCCCGTTTGTCGGTTCAGTGCGAAAATCAGCTTTTCGAGGGATTTCCTTATGAAAGCGAGGTCTGGATGTCGCATGGCGATACCATATCGGGCCTTCCAAAAGACGTTGCTTTGCTGGGAAGCACAGAAACGGTAGAAAACGCAGCTTTTCAATTACATGAACGTCCTGTATTCGGCATTCAATTTCATCCCGAAGTAACCCATTCCCAGCACGGTGCACTGCTTTTGAAAAACTTTGTGGTGGGCATTTGCGGGTGCAAACAGGAATGGACGGCAGAGCATTTCATCGAAGAAAGTGTTGAGTCCATCCGAGCGCAAGTGGGCGATGGGCAGGTGGTGATGGGGCTGAGCGGCGGGGTGGATAGTACGGTTGCCGCTGTGCTGATTCATCGTGCCATTGGACACCGCCTCCATGGAATTTTTGTTGATAATGGTCTCCTGCGTAAGGATGAGTTCGATCAGGTGTTGCTCGACTATCAACAGTTGGATTTGAATGTGACGGGGGTCGATGCGCGCCATGAGTTTTATGGTGCGCTACAGGGCCTTTCCGAACCAGAGGCCAAGCGGAAGGCCATCGGACGCACTTTTATTGACGTATTTGATCGAGAGGCGCATCGTCTTTCCGGAATTCAATGGCTCGGACAAGGCACCATATATCCGGATGTCATTGAATCAGTATCGGTAATGGGCCCATCGGCCACCATCAAATCGCACCACAATGTGGGTGGATTACCGGATTATATGAAGCTTTCACTTTTGGAGCCACTTCGTACCTTGTTTAAAGATGAAGTTCGGCAGGTGGGTGCTGCTTTAGGCATCAGCCCGATGTTTCTTGGTCGACACCCATTTCCTGGTCCGGGCCTCGGTATCCGTATTTTGGGTACGGTAGACGCCCAACGCGTGGCGCTCCTGCAGGAAGCCGACGCAATCTACATCAAGCATTTAAAGAAAGCAGGCTGGTATGACCGCATTTGGCAAGCCGGAACCATCCTTTTACCCATTCGTAGTGTAGGCGTGATGGGCGATGAACGCACCTATGAGGAGGTAGTAGCGCTCCGGGCCGTGCACAGTGTAGACGGAATGACAGCCGATTGGGTTCATCTTCCTTATGATCTACTCGCCCAAATTTCGAACGACATCATCAATCAAGTCAAAGGAATCAATAGGGTGGTTTATGACATCAGCTCAAAACCACCCGCAACCATCGAGTGGGAATAATGAGGATAAAAAATCATAAGGATGATCGCTGAGGTGCGCATGAAACAAGCGGTTGCTGCCTTGGCATCATACCGATATCGGGAGGATCTGAATAGTTGGCTAAAGAACTATATGAAAGCCTTCCCCTCTATGGGTAGTCGCGACCGACGCGAATTGCGGGCTTTGGTGTATGGTGCCGTTCGCATGGCTCGTCTTTTCCCTGAGGCCACTGTCGAGCAGCAGATTGGCATGGGTCAGGTTTTTGCAGCGGGTCCGTCATCGGACTTTGTTCAGTATGCGCGTTCGCGCAGCGGGTGGGACTTGCCTTCCTTGCCTGTGCCAGGAACTGACACCTTGCAGTCCATGCCCGAACCGGGAAACGATACCCTGCAGTCTATACCCGAACCGGGAAACGATGCCATGCAGTCTTTACGCGGTCCGGGATTCGATGCCCTGCAGTCTTCACGCGGGCCGGGATTCGATGCCCTGCAGTCTTCACGCGGGCCGGGATTCGATGCCATGCAATTGTGTCGTCATTGGGCCCAGGAGGGTTTGTCGTTTCGTGCGGATGATTGGTTTCCGGCCCATAATCGCATTTCTTCATCAATCGATCAGAATGAATTGCTTAAAGGCTTCCTCATGCCACCCCGAACATGGGTGCGTTTGCGTGCAGGCAGGGAGAAGGTCGTAGAAAATGAATGGTGTGAAAAAGCTTGGTTATGGGGCAATTCCGAAACCACGCCCAATGCCCGATGGGTCGAATCGGGTAGGCCGCTCGATAGTCTGAACTCGTTTCAATGTGGTTTTTTTGAGGTTCAGGATTTGGCCTCTCAACGCACCATTCGCTTCATGAATCCCTCCTCGGGAGAGAGTTGGTGGGATGCATGTGCTGGATCGGGGGGGAAAAGTCTACTGCTGCACGATCGGGAACCTGGGGTAAAGCTCTTTGCAACCGACGAAAGGCAGAGCACCCTGCAGCAGCTTCATGAACGGTTCACACGGGCAGGCATACGATCGTATAGCCGATATTGTGTGGATATCGATCAGCAGGATCCACTGGAACAGGCTGGGAGTTTTCCTCGTCAGTTTGATGCTGTGTTGGCCGATGTTCCCTGTTCAGGATCAGGGACCTGGTCGGCCACCCCCGACTGGCTTTCGCGATTCGAACAACACAGGATCACAGAATTTGCCGAACGACAATTTCGGTTGGTCAGTAACTTGCTTCCGTACGTGCGCGAAGGGGGTCGCCTCGTCTACCTAAGCTGTTCGCTCTACGCAGATGAAAACGAACAGGTTGTGGATCGGTTATGTTCCACTTTTGGGTGGCAATGCCTCGATCAAGGCTATGAACAAGCTTTATTAGAAGGAGGTGATGTGCTGTTCGGGGCTGTACTTAGCCGGCGTTAATCCGCAGCACCGACGGCATGCACAAGGGCCTGAGCCAGGTCCGCCGTAAGATCATCGACATGCTCTATGCCCACCGATAGGCGAATAAGTCCTTCTGAAATGCCATAATGCTGTCTGATTTCTGGTGGAACGTTGCTGTGGGTCGTGGTGGATGAGTGGCAGGCCATGCTCTCCGTGCCCCCCAGGCTCACAGCGTGACGAACCAAACGCAAAGCATCCAAAAATCGAAACGCTGCTGACTGCCCACCCACAAGTTCAAAAGACAGCAAAGAGCCACTGCCTGTTGCCTGATGATGATGGGGGTGGTCTGGTGGAAGCAGTCCGGGATAATTCAATTGACCTACTTGGGGGTGATTTTTTAGAAAATCAACCAATTGCACCGCATTCCGCTGAGCGGCTTCCATGCGCAATTCCAACGTTTCCATGCTCCGGGTGAGGAGCCAGGAGGTGTGCGGGCTAGCCGTACCGCCGAACTGGCTGCGAACACCACGCAATTTGTTGGCCCATTCACGGCTGCAGACCAAAGCCCCGGCTATGAGGTCGCTATGCCCCCCAATAAATTTACTGGCAGAATAGACCCCTACATCAATTCCGTGCCTTAACGGCTTTTGAAATACAGGTCCTAGTACAGTATTGTCGCAAGCGGTTAAGGGTTTGTGACCGGTTAATTTCTGGATCGTATAGCTCAGCTCCCTTATCTGTCTGAAATCGACAATCTGTAGATTGGGATTGGCGGGTGTTTCTATGTAGATCAGGCGAATGGATGGGGTAACATCTGCCGCTTGAATTCGTGCGATGATTTGCTCGACACGTTCGTCCGAGGAAAATTCCATAAGGTGTACCCCCCAGGCTTGCATCATACCCCTCAACAGGTGATCCGATCCTCCATACAAAGGAGTGGAATGAAGAACAGTGTCACCCGGCCTAAGCACCCCCATAAACAAAGTGCTAATGGCGGCCATTCCACTTTCAAAAAACAAGGACGATTCGGCTCCTTCGTAAGCCGCAAGTCGGGCTTCGGCCAAAAGCAAATTGGGGTGACCCAATCGGCTGTATATCATGTCCTGGGGGGCGGCAAGATCTTGATCTGCAGGTTGAACTCCTTTTTGCTCGAATAATTTTTTGGCCTCCTCGGCACTGCTGAAAACATAGTTTGAACTCAGATAAAGCGGCATTTTGACGGCGTTGCGCGCATGCTTGGGATCATAATGACCGTCGATCAATTCTGTAGCTGGCTTCATATTCGATTTGGTTTTTAGATTCGAAATTCACTATTAGACGACAAACGCTGCATTCACAATGGTCAAAAATGAGCCGAGTGGCCTTTGTAGGTTCGAAGATAGACCAAAAGTCGCGCTTGAACGCAGACTATGCCGTTTTGATCAACGGCCTCTGCCGGAAGCCACTTTTCAAATTTGCCCTTTTGGGCGAGCGAATGTTCGGCTTCCTCAATGTCCAAATCTGTCAGGCGGAAATCGATATTCATCTTGGTTGACGATGGTTTTAGGTAATCGATCTCCGCTTTTTTGAGCCATGCTTCGAGTTTTAGTCCCTTCCGTGCAAAAATCTGCCACATCAACACCGGTAAAAACGGATCAAATGCGCTGAAGAGGGTGCCTCCAAATACAGAACCTTGCAGGTTTCGGTTGAGCACCGAATGGGCAATGCGCACCCGGCAATGCATGAGATCGCGCGATAACGAAAGCAGACGGATTCGGTTAAACAAAAGGGGAGGAAACAAACGCATCATCCAAAGAATGTGCCAATTCTTCAAAACAAGCGGACGGGGTTGATCGCGATAACTCATGGGCAAATCTATACACGAAACATTACGGCAAAACTACGCAGCCTTTTCTTGCCTTTATATGATTAAACTTTTATCATCTTTGCGGCGTCTTATAACTTATGCGCATAACTTTCTTTTTAGATCCCCTGAGCCTAACAGCCGTTCTCTTTCTTTTTTTCTTTCAAACATCCACCCAAGCCTATGCACAAGGCCTGAAATTAACAGGCCGCGTTGTCGATTCAACCGACAGCAGCCCACTGATGGGGGTAAATGTCTCCCTTCGACGCCCCGATGACCCGGCTTCTTCCATTCAAGGTACCACCACAGATCGGGACGGACGTTTCGAACTAACCATCAGTGGTCGTCAAAACATTGAAATTCGGATCAGTTTCGTGGGTTATCGACCGATTATCCGAAGCGTCAATCAGGCACAATGGACGGGGCCTGGGCATTCTCTTGGGGATCTGCGCTTGCCTAGACAAATCGGACAACTTTCAGAAATATCGGTCAATGAATGGGCCACGCCAGTGGAACAAAAAGGAGATACCACAGACATCCGGGCCGATTCGTATAAGGTGGCAGAAAATTCGGATGCCGAGCAGTTGGTGCGGAAAATGCCTGGAATCACCGTAGAAAATGGTCAGATTCAAGCACAAGGTGAACAAGTTAAACGGGTAATGCTCGACGGCCAAGAATTTATGGGGAATGATGCCACGGCCGCCTTGCGCAGCCTACCGGCAGATGTGGTTGAGCGCATTCAATTGATCGATCGCATGAGCGACCGTGCACAATTTACCGGAATAAACGACGGAAATACAGAGAAAACACTGAATATAATTACCAAAACAGGGCTAGACAACAGTAAATTCGGAAAAATGTATGCAGGTATAGGAACGGGTGCTGGTGCGAATGAAGCATCTCCGCGCTATATGTCGGGCTACAGCGTAAATCTATTCAAGGGCAAAAAAAGGGTGACCTTGCTCGGATTGGCCAACAACATCAACCAGCAAAACTTTTCATCGCAAGATTTGAGTTCACTCTCGGAACCGGACCCAATGCCTTGGAGGACCATGATTGGCAATACAATGCCGGGTGGATTTGGTAGGGGAATGATGGGGGGTGGCGGAGGAGCTGCGGCGAATTTTCAGAGTGGTCAGCAGGGTGGCATCAGTGAAACTCGATCATTTGGGGTGAATTACAGCGATAGCTGGGACAAAAAGGGGAAAATGAGTGCGAGTTATTTTTTCAGTGATGGACTAAACGATCAGGAAACCCGCCTGGACCGTAACTTTTTTGTTCAGGATGGAATTCAACAGCAATACAAGGAAATGGGGGGTAACAACTCCGCTACACTGAGCCACCGATTGGCCATGCGCATTGAATTCAATCCGGACACCTCCAATTCCATTGTCATTAGTCCGCGTTTCAACGCCAGCAGAAGACGTTATTCACAGAACTTCGCTGGTCTTAACTTCGGGTCGGGTGCGCTTGGTTTATCAGCCGACAGCATCAGCCGGACAGATGTTGACCAACGCGACACCAGCTACAATCTTGGACTGAATGGTGAACTGGTTTGGCGCTATAAATTCCCTGTCCGCGGGCGCACCTTTTCCATGACAATAAACGGAGATCTTTCGCGGCAAGACGCGACCAGAGGTTTTCAGAGCGACAACAGAATATGGTTGAATTCAAGCTATTCTGACTCCCTTATTGACCGGCTAACGGATATAGGCAGCAGTCAGAATCGGGTCGACTTAGACCTGGCCTATACCGAACCCGTGGGCAAGAATGGCTTGATTGAGATGAGTTATGCACCTCGGATTACCGAATCAGAGGCCTCTCAATGGGCAGATGGGAAAGATATAACAAGTGGAATCTACTCGGTCCGTGATAGCGTATTGTCTAATGCATTCGAAAATAGGATTGTAGTACAAGGCGGAACTTTGCGGTACCGATTCAACATTGAGCGTTTCGAATGGACATTCGGGGCCCGCTATCAAATGGCCGATATGCGCAGCCAACAAACTTACCCCATTAATCAGGATATCCCTGTAGCCTTCTACAATTGGCTTCCATCAGCCATGATTCGCTACAACATCACCAAAACAGCGAACCTTCGCTTTTTCTATCGTACGAACGCCCAGTTCCCATCCTTGAGCCAACTTCAGAATTTGGTTGATGTTTCGAACCCGCTCCAATTGCGCAAAGGAAACCCCAATTTACGTCAGACCGTGAGCCATACCATTGGGGGGCGGATCCGCGAAGCGAAACCATCGCAGGGAGTGTCCTACTTTTTGTTTGCTATGCTTAATTTATTCAACGATCAGATTGTGAACAGCACGACCCTTGCTTTGGCCGACACCACGCTGCAGTCGAACGGTTCGCCTATTGTATTGGGTCGAGGAGCCCAGCTTATTCAGCCCATAAACCGCGATGGCGGACGCAACTTCAGAATATTCCTGAATTACAGCCGCCCCGTGAAGTCGCTCAAATCGAGCCTCAACATCAACGCGGGCACCTCATTAGGCATCACACCCAGTTTGGTGAATGGATTGGAAAACCGCGCGCTCAATACCAATTACAATTCGGGTCTTAGCCTGAATTCCAACATTAGTAAGGAATTGGACTTTTCTGTAGGCTACACACTCAACTACAACCGAGTTCGCTATAGCCTGCAGCCCAATCAGAACAGTGATTTCTTCACCCATTCGGGTTCTTTTCGCTTCAATTACATACCAGTTCCCGCACTCATTTTGAGTTCAGATTTGATGGTGAATGCATTCTCTGGATTGGGAGACTACTTTAACCAACAAATTTGGCTTTGGAACGTGGGCGCTGGTTATCGATTCATGAAGGACAAAAGAGGCGAGTTGCGCTGGTCGGTCTTCGATTTACTTGGGCAAAACAACAGCATCACCCGAAATGCCACCGAGACCTATGTAGAAGATATAGAAACGCGGCTTTTGCAACGTTTTCATATGCTCACCTTTACCTATAATCTCAGGCATTTCGGTCAGCGTCCGGAGCCACCGTCTAGAGGTTCAAGGGGTGGCGGACTGAAATAGTTAACGGTGAAAGAGACGTGCTGGAGCCACCATCTAGAGGTGGCAGACTGAAATAGTTAACGGTGAATGAGACGTGCCGTTGCTACCCCACGTTCTCCCTGAACCCGAATCGTGTACAGTCCGCGTGACCAGGATTCCAAATCAAATTCATAACGCCCTTCCTCCGAGGAGAATCCTGAAATTTTCGCTACGAGTCGACCCGTTGCATCCAAAACGCGAACATCATCAATTTTGCCTAAATCTTTGGTCTCGATAAATACCCGTTGGCCATCACTGGGATTGGGGTATATTTTGATCAGAGATCCTTCAGCTTGTTCCTCAATTCCTGTTAAGAAAAAATTCAGCGGTATGCATGTGCTGTCATTGACGCGGTTCACATCATCGGTTTGGCGCACCCACAAACAAAGGTTGGCCCCCAGCGAAGTTGGTGAGCTTAGGGGCGTAGTGAACTCGTAAACAAAACTACCGCCAGGGGTGGGGCTTCCAGCTGGAAGTGTTTCGGTTACAATAGGCTGATTACCAAATCGGTAGGACACCGTTGCCGTACCATGCGGATAGGTGCCAACCCCACGAATGCGCAGGCGCGGACGAATGGGCGCATTCACCACCGCACCTGCCAGTGGAAATACAGGTGGATCCACAGCTAAATCTATATTTCGCAATGGCCGTGCAATCACACCAAGTACCATGTCCTCGGTCAAACGACTGCGATACCCAGCCCATGCGCCTTGAATAACCTCCATAGACCGGCAAGAAATAGGTTGTGTTAAGTCACGTGCCAGAGAGATATTCGAACCTGCAGGCATCTCCCATAAGACGTAAAATCCGCCCGCATTTCGGGTAACTGGAGTTGAAAGGGGAACGAGCGACAAAAAGCCGGGAGGGGTCGAGGCAGGGTCAGCCCATGTAGAGTCGAGTAAGGTGCCGGGCCCCCCATTGGGTCCATCATCAGCATAAATCTTCAGGAAACAACCTTGTAGAGTGGGATCGCCTGTGATGATTAACCGGTACTGGGTAATCCGGTAGGGGAAAAAGGGTGGCAGCATATAATAACCCATACCCGCATTGCCACTCGACCATGAAATTCCAAATCCATCAGGAACCCCATCGGAGTAGTCGAGCGGCACATCGGTCTGAGACGTATCGACAGCCACAATTTTTGTGCGAATCTGGTTATTGAATGCCACCATATCATTCGTGATGCCCGCTAAATCAGTTTGCATTTCGTAAATGCCTGCAGCCAATGGCGTAAGCGGGTCGAAATTGACAACGGTATCCACAGCAACAGGCAGCGATGCAATTGCGACAGTATCTCGTTGTGGGGTTGTTAAATTGAAGCTACTCACAGCACTGCGAATGCTAAAATTCCCCAACGGTTGATTCCCGTAATTCTTCACATAAGACGTGAGCGGACAGGGTCGCTGGATCAGGGTGAAGGTACCTTGGTTGAAGGGACTTTGATTCCAATCGATGCCGGCGTCTGTTACCTGGTAAGTCACCGTATCGGGGTAATAAAATCGAACACTATAGTTGGTGTCGGGGTATACATTTTTGCTGTGCTGCAAACCAATAGCACCATTAATGTTTTCTATTCCTATAGTGATGTCATTTCCGAGGGTGAGCCCAACTTGTCGCTTGTAATTGAACGTAATGCTCTTATCCACACGGTTCATGATAATCTGGAAAGAATTTTGACCGGTATAATAGGGAAGTCCTGAGGTCCAAAAGGGCACGTTAATCCAACTGAATACCAGCGAATCGGGGGTGGCATAATAGTAGCAACTGCCCGGATTCCCTGCACCCGCGAAGTTGAGGTCGCACATAAGCGCTGCGATGAAATTGTGGGCCCCACCGGCATTTGGAATCACCGGAAAAGGGGAGGCTATGTTGTCGGAGTTGAAGGTGATGTATCCATTCGAGCCAATCCACACCAATTTCGGGAAATACCAATAGTATTGAAATTCATTCGGTATTGCAAAGGGACCTATTACGTTATCATCGGCCAATCCCAATACCTGTGTGCCTGTCGAAGTAATATCGACCCAGCTATAGAGCGGACCGACAGAATCATACGAATCACGCCATGTATAGCCGTAGAGATCAGGACCACCGCGTCCTTGGATCTGTGCAGCTAAATAGGTCGTGTTGAAAAAGAAAAAAGCAGATGCAAACAAGAGAGTTTTGTAAATATACATTACACGGTTCATAGAAAAAATTTGTTGTACGTAGTAAAAATACATGCCAATCAGGGAGAAAGCAAAAAAAAAAGACCTTGCTACGTTTTCCGGTCGATTTCTTCCACAAAATCCAAATCCCGTCCCCAAGTTTCGTGCAAATGATTGAGCGACCAAAGCGCGACGCCGATGCAGATCACGCCGGTGATGAGTGCGGATTCTATGCGCGAAACGCCCATTTGCAGTGAAGTATAGAGCAATGTGATGGGCAATACAGAGCCCCGCACAAAATTAGGGATGCTGGTAGTGGCCGTAGAGCGAAAATTGGTGCCGAAATGTTCGGATGCCATCGTCACAAACACCGCCCAATAGCCTGTAGCAGATCCTAAAACAAAACACAGAATATAGAAATCGCGCAATTTTTGGATACCACCGTATAAATAAAATACGATACAGGACAGGGTAATCCAAAGGAAAACACGAACAACACCTTTACGGGTTTTGAACCACTGACTGGCCAATCCACTCACAAAATCACCAAATACCAATCCACCATAGGCGCACATCACTGCCACAGCGGGTAGAACAGGACCCTCTAGTTTCAAATCGCGCCCTAATTCGGGGGAAAAGGTGATCAAGATGCCCACGCAAAACCAAATCGGTATTCCAATGAGAATGCTGTGCAAAAACAGCCGGGCGCGTCTTGCGCTCAAAAAGAGTAGGCGAAAATCGCCCTTCACCAATTTGCTGTGTTTTTGGGTACGCTGGAACATGCCGGATTCGCGTAAACCGACCCTTAGGGCGAGTAGGGAGAGTCCCAAACCACCTCCAACCAGATAGGCCGTTCGCCAACTCACCATCTGGGACAACATGCCCGCAAAAATGGCTCCGGCAGCGCCGACCGTTACCACCACGGTGGTGCCGTTACCCCGCTTTTCTCGGCTCATCAATTCACCCACCAAGGTAATGCCAGCCCCCAATTCGCCTGCGAGTCCAAATCCGGCTACGAGCCGCACCCACGCATATTGATCGACCGTTTGTACATAAGCATTGGCCAAGTTGGCGAGCGAATAGAGCAATATACTCCCGAAAAGAACCGACAATCTCCCCTTCTTATCGCCCAAAATCCCCCAAAAAATCCCCCCCAACAACATGCCAAGCATTTGCATATTTAAAATCCAGACACCATGTTGCTCCAATTCCTGACCCGTGCATCCTAATGAACTGAGGCTTTCAACCCGAACAATACTGAACAAGATCAGGTCATATATATCGACAAAGTAGCCCAATGCCGCCACCAAAACGGCCAAATAAACAGCTCGCTTCGTTTGGGAATTTGTTTCATTCATGAGGAGATTGATTACTGTCCTTCGAAAGAGGAAATTCAATCGATCAAATATAGATTCTGAAACGCAAAAAAAAAGCCACCATTATAGGAGTGGTCTTTTACGATCAAAATCGTATTAACGAAAAACCACCATGTGGCGATCTGCGCATAGATTCAAATCCGAAGAAAGACCCAACAAATCAGCATTTGTAAGCAACTCAAAGGGAATGTAATTGGAGGATAGGTCAGTTCTATGAATTTGATACCAAACTATACTGAGCAAACGACCTTTTTGACAATACTTTAGTTGACCGCACGCTAATCTCAAACGACGTACGGCAAAGACACGAACACCTTCGGGTAGATGGAAACTGAGGGTTAGTTTACTTAAAGAAATGGTCTCAGAAGAAAAACATTTGAAATTTTAATATCGAAGGAGAGCGATAACCTCACGACTCACTATTGAGATAGAAGGAGGCAACCAACTGAAATGTGTTTCTTAGATAAAACTTGGTTATCTTGGGCTATTTAATGAGCGATTTAGAATGGGATTTGGCTAGCTGTTTTAGGTTGTTTGACAGGAGTTCAAGTGAATTGAAAACAAGACTTGCAATGATCGTACCCCAATGTTTCCCGCACGTTTAAGTTTGATTATCTGATTAATCCCAAATCATTAAAGCAATTTTTGCCCCATGTGAACGAAACGTAAACTAAAGAATGCCGCACGACACCGAAACCGAAAAAAAAAGCCTTGCGAACATCAACATACGCTTAGCTCAGCGCAAGGACTGTCCTCAACTCATGATGTTGATCCGCGAATTGGCCACCTACGAACGTGCGCCTGATGAGGTGACCGTGGATGAACGGCACTTTGAAGAAGCCGGTTTTGGACCTCAGCCCGTTTGGTGGGCCATTGTAGCGGAGCACATAGAAACGGAGCAGCTGGAAAACCTCGTCGGTTTTGCCTTGTGCTACACTCGGTATTCTACCTGGAAGGGGTCCTTATGTTATTTGGAAGACCTGGTGGTTACCGATTCCTTGCGGGGCCAGGGTATTGGCCGTCTGTTGTTCGAAGCGGTTTTGTTGCATGCCAGATATAGGGGGTATCCTCGGGTTTGTTGGCAAGTTCTGGATTGGAACGATCCCGCACTCAACTTCTACCGTAAATTCGGGTCATCATTTGATGCCAGCTGGATCAACGGCTGGGTAAATACGGGATCAACCGCTGGGTAAATACTATGGCAAAGGCTTGATACCTGGCTTTGAGCATGCGTGAACCCTGCATGCACTTCCCGGAGCATCTTTTACAAAACTATCCCGATGAAACGAGTTACAAATCGGAAGTAACTTAAAGAAAAAACCCTGAATCCATAGTGGAAACAGGGCTTTTTAAGCGGTCCGGACGGTACTCGAACCCGCGACCCCATG
>SYHW01000054.1 GCA_005799065.1 Bacteroidota bacterium | reverse complement strand
TGTGGTGCGCTGGGAGATGCGCACACGCTTATTTCTGCGTACAACTGAGTTTCTGTGGCAAGAAGGTCATACAGCGCACGCCACAGCCGATGAGGCGATTGAGGAAACGCGAAGAATGTTGGACGTATACGAACGGTTTGCCCATGATTGGATGTCGCTTCCGGTGATTAAGGGCGTGAAAACCGAGCAGGAGCGTTTCGCAGGGGCCATTGATACCTACTGCATTGAAGCTCTTATGCAGGACGGCAAAGCTTTGCAGGCCGGTACCTCCCATTTTCTGGGTCAGAATTTTGCCAAAGCCTTTGATGTTCAATTTACCGGGGTCGATGGGCAGCGCGACTACGTCTGGGCTACATCCTGGGGGGTTTCGACCCGTTTGATGGGGGCATTGGTGATGGCACACAGCGACGATGATGGCTTGATTTTACCGCCCAAATTGGCTCCCATCCAGGTGATCATCATTCCGATTTATAAAGGAGCCGAAAGTCAGGCTCCACTTCGTGAGGCAGGCTCCAGGCTCGAACAGGCTTTGCGAACGGCGGGTGTTCGGGTTCAATTCGACCAAGACGACAACCACCGGGCTGGCTATAAATTTGCTGAATCCGAACTCAAGGGCATACCCATTCGCATAGCAATAGGAATGCGCGACCTCGAGCAGGGAACCATCGAACTGGTTCGTCGCGACACCCGGGAAAAAATGCAGATGCAACAGATAGATTTAGCCCCAAAAATTGTACATCTTTTAGAAGCGATTCAAACCAATATTTATCAGAAAGCGCTCGATTATCGAAACGAACAGACCCATAGGGCGGACACTTGGGATGAGTTTGAACGCTTACTCGATCATGGCGGGGGCTTTATTTCGGCTCATTGGGATGGCACTTCAGCAACTGAGGAGCGCATCAAGGATTTAACAAAGGCCACGATCCGCTGCATTCCGCTCGACAATCCGATACAAGCCGGTCGATGCATTCTCACAGGCGAGCCTTCGAAACAACGGGTGTTGTTTGCACGGGCCTACTAACTCTGTTCCTGAATCGACGAATTTAGCTCAATTTGCGTTCGTAGTCGATGAATTCGTAATCGAGCCCACTTTTCGATCTGAGCCGTCCTGAGCGTCTCAGAATGTTCCAATTCGATTCCTCAAATTCAAAATGCGTATCACCCTCCACTTCCGAATAAATCCTGGTTAGATACAGCCTGGAGGCGAGTGGTAGTAGTTCGGCATAGACTTGACCGCCGCCGATAACAAACACCTCCGAGAATCCACTGAGCGACTGAAGTGCTGCCTGAGTCGAATCAAACACCTGAAGATCGGGCTCATTTGCGGTTATACGCGTGCTCAACACCACAAAAATCCGTCCCGGAAGCACACGTCCGATGCTTTCAAAAGTTGATCGGCCCATCAAACAGGCCTTTCCCATGGTGAGCTCTTTGAATCGCCTTAAATCCTCTGGAATATGCCAGGGTAACGTATTCTTTCGTCCAATCACGCCATTTTGGGCCGCAGCCACCAGGACGTGTAGCGCAGGCATTGTTAAACCTTCCATCATACAATAATCGATTTCATTAAATGAATAGGGATTCCAAACGATCAGCTCATCAAACTCCATTTATACCGCCACCGGTGCTTTGATGGCTGGATGCGGATCATAACCCTCGAATCGAATATCATCGTAGCGAAATTCAAACAAATCGGAAACACTTGGGTTTAAATGCACTTGAGGGAGTGCACGTTCGGTGCGCGACAACTGCAGATCTACTTGCCCTAAATGATTCAGATAGATATGGGCATCACCCAGGGTATGTATGAAATCGCCCGGTAAATAACCACAAACCTGAGCCACCATATGGGTCAAGAGTGCGTATGAGGCAATATTGAAGGGAACACCGAGAAAGACATCAGCCGATCGCTGATAGAGTTGGCACGAGAGCCGACCATTGGCTACATAAAACTGAAAGAGCACATGACAGGGTGGCAGCGCCATACGCGGAACATCAGCGACGTTCCAAGCCGAAACCAAATGTCTCCTCGAATCAGGTGAAATACGCAATGATTGAAGCACGTCTTTGAGTTGATCGATGCTTTCGCCGGTTGGGGTCGACCAGCTTCGCCATTGATGGCCATAAACTGGACCTAGATTTCCTTCTTCATCGGCCCATTCATCCCAGATGCTCACGCCATTTTCTTTGAGGTAGCCGATGTGGGTATTGCCTGTTATGAACCACAAGAGTTCGTGTACGATCGACTTGATATGCAGTTTCTTGGTGGTAATCAGCGGAAATCCCTCTTGAAGATCGAATCGCATTTGGTAACCGAAAACACTGAGCGTTCCGGTGCCGGTGCGGTCCGATTTTCGGGTACCATGGTCCATAATCTGCTTCAATAACGCGTGATACTGCTGCATGGGTCGAACGAAGTTCTAAAGTATTTTCATTATCGGGCTACCACCACTTTCCTAACATACGTACCGAAGCTGCACTCGGCCCGCACGGTATAGGTTCCTGCCTGAACATCCCCTAAATCGAGTATCGGACGAACGGGCGCTGCCCAATCACGAAGTATACGGCCCATTTGATCGATAAATTGCAAGCGGTTGATTTGGTCGAATCTGCCAACGGCTATATACAGCATTTGATCGGTTGGGTTGGGGTAGAGCAAAAAATCCCCATCGGCAACCGGCACGTCCGGTGGAGGCACCCCACTTTTCAGCGTGAAACGATACTGCACCAAAGAGGGGTTGAATAATCCAAAAAATGAGGTGCCACGGACTTTGAGTATCGGTATATGCTCTTCGCGACTCAACCAATAATACTCGATTTCTGTACGCAGAGGCACACCAAAGGTATTGCCCTGAAAGGTAAGACTATCAAGAATGCGCAGGGTACTCTTCACCCGCAAACATTCGAGGGTTCCTTGGGGGGTCGTTATGCTGCCCCATCCGTCGACTTGGGTGACTCTTCCGCCACGACTGGCATATTCGCCGACCGTAGGAATGCTGATGTTGTAGGCAAACGTACTGCTGTCCTTTCGCCCATAGGTGAGCGGGAAAAAGAAAATCTCATCATTATCGGTGTAAAATGCGGGTATGGGTATGCCACTCACCGTAAAACCACGACCCACCGCCGCCCAGCGGGTATTGTTGGAATTATAAAACTCGAAAACATTTTGGAGCGATACCACCAGTAGGTTTAGGCTATCTTGAACTTTGGTTCCAAAGGAGTTCAGAAAAAGGAAATATGGGGTCTGAATGCCTGGACGGTACCAAACCAGGTCGGGTGATGAGGCCTGCAAGTCTGAGAAGTCCCAATTGGTGCCGGGTCCGGTAGCGGCGAAACGCGTTCCCGGAATCGAGAGCTGGGCATTCATGATTTGGGCCGAATCGCCCGATCGAGGCAATTGATCGCGGTTCAGGGTGATTTGGGCCTTTACTGGGAAAAAGAACGTCGAAATACACAAGATTGTCATCAGAAATAATGTGCGTGTGCTCGACATAAATCTTGATTTTTGTAAGGCCAATTCAGGTACGAAGCTAACGATTATTAATATGAATACATATATGTTGGATCAAGGAGCGCCGATGAATAGTAAGCAGGCTGAAAAGACTGTAGATTACACACCAACGCCTCGGGTCGAAATCATCACAATTGGTGACGAAATTCTGATCGGCCAGGTGGTAGATACCAATTCAGCCTGGATTGGACAGGAGTTGTCGATGGCGGGTTGGCAAGTCGGTCGGATTCAAAGCGTTGGAGATGAGCCAGAAGAAATACTGGAAGCACTGAGTTTGGCTCTGTCGCGGGCAAAACTGGTGATTTTGACTGGTGGACTCGGGCCAACACGCGACGACCGCACCAAATCGTGCTTGACTGATTTTTTTGGCGGCCAACTTCAAACGAATGGAGAGGTTTTGGCAAAAATCGAGAATTGGTTTGCCCAAAGGGGAAGAGATCCGGGTGATGCCAATCGTCGTCAGGCAGAATTGCCCGACAATGCTAAGATTCTAAATAACGACTTAGGTACCGCCCAGGGTATGTTGTGGGAACGTGGGGACTGTATGGTGGTGAGTTTACCGGGCGTTCCCTATGAAATGAAGCATTTGATTCGTGATCGTTTGCTGCCCATTTTGTCCCAAAAAGTAATGACCCCTACCCTTCTACACCATACCTATATTACCTGCGGCATGGTTGAATCGGTCATTGCAGAAACCATCGCTGAGTGGGAACTCGGCCTACCGGCTAACGTTCGCCTGGCCTATCTGCCCAGTCCGGGTATGGTGCGCCTTCGTTTGAGCGCTTCGGGTCGTCCCGCACCGGAATTGGAAAAGCTACTCTTGTCGTTGGGCAATGGCCTGAGAAATTTGTTGGGGCACCACATCTGTGGAATGAATAACGAACGTCTGCCCGACGCCATTGGGGCTGCATTGATTCGAATCAACGCGACGGTCGGCTTGGCCGAAAGTTGTACGGGCGGTGAAATCGCACGCCTCTTGACTTCTGTAGCCGGCTGCAGTCGGTATTTCCGAGGCGGAATCGTAGCCTACCACAACGATTTGAAAAGTGAACTTCTGAATGTGCCTATCGATGTGCTTTCGTTGCATGGTGCCGTAAGTGCCGAGACAGTCGCCGCTATGGCATCGGGCACTTTAAGTCAACTGAACTGCGATTATGCTGTTTCTATAAGTGGAATTGCTGGCCCTGATGGTGGAAGCGAGGATAAGCCCGTGGGAACTGTTTGGATTGGTCTTCATGGCCCAAACACGACTGTTCAACGACACTACCAATTGGGCGGTACCCGCGATTTAATTCAGCATCGTGCCGCCATGTCAGCATTGTATCTGTTGTGGAAAATGTTGCAAGAGGATTTGATTTCCAAAGAAAAATGAGGGTTTTGTTTTTCGTGTTAACTTTGCGCCTTTCTTAATTGACCCGTACGCTGTCCTTTTCTAACGTTTGTTTCACCTTCAGTTGAAGATTAGTTATGTCGAATTTTGATTTGGTCATGCCCAAAATGGGAGAGAGTATCATGGAAGCCACCATTCTAAAATGGCTGAAAAAACCAGGCGACACAATCAACCTCGATGAAGCAGTCTTGGAAATAGCTACCGACAAGGTCGATTCTGAGGTTCCATCTCCTGCTGCTGGGATACTCAAGGAAATACTATTTGCTGAGGGGGATGTCGTTCCGGTGGGCGGGGTTTTGGCTCGAATAGAAACCGGTATTGCAACGGATGAGCCTGTGGCAAGCCCACCTTCCAATTCGGCACCCAACAACGATCGGGCTCCTGCAAACACTATGGAGTCAACACCGGCTAAGCTGACCGAGTCTTTGCCCAGGGAGGTCGCTCGATTAACCAATACGCTTCAATCTGCTGGGAGTCAACTCAAGGGTAGTGGACGGTTTTACTCTCCCCTTGTTTTGAGCATTGCTTCATCTGAAGGTATCAGCATGCTGGAATTGGAACAAATTCAAGGCAGTGGTGCCGAAGGGAGAGTTACCAAAAAAGACATTTTGGCTTTTGTTGGCCAAAAGGCTGCCGGAAAGTTGGGCGCCAAAGCATCCGATCAGACCGTTCCCCAAGAAAAGCCCTCCGCTGCTCAGGCGACGCCTTCTGCTCCTATGGTGCAGCCTGTGACCGCTACAGCCGCCCCTCGTGATGCATCCAGTATACCCAGCGGTGGAGCGGATACCGAAATCATTGAGATGGACCGAATGCGTCGAATGATAGCCGATAATATGGTGGCTTCTAAACGCATCTCAGCCCACGTAACCTCCTTTGTTGAGGCCGATGTTACACGCATCGTTCAATGGCGCGACAGAATTAAAAAGTCGTTCGAAGCCCGATTTGGGGAAAAGCTCACCTTCACTCCGCTCTTTATTGAAGCCGCCGTGAAGGCCATACAGGATTTCCCAATGATCAACGTTTCGGTCGACGGACACCACCTTATACGCAAAAAACACATCCACATCGGTATGGCTGCTGCCCTACCCAATGGAAATCTGATTGTTCCTGTCATTCACCATGCGGATCAATATAATCTGTCGGGACTGGCCAAAAAAGTGAATGATTTAGCTAATCGCGCCCGCCTGGGAAAACTGAAACCTGAGGAAATTCAGGGTGCCACCTACACCCTTTCGAATGTGGGTACCTTTGGCAATGTTATGGGAACACCTATAATTCCCCAGCCTCAAGTGGCCATTATGGCACTCGGTGCCATCCGTAAAAAACCCGCTGTAATCGAGACAGAATCAGGCGACCTAATAGGCATCCGACAAATGATGTTTTTGTCGCACTCATACGATCATAGGGTGGTTGATGGCGCCTTGGGGGGGATGTTCGTTAGAAGAATGGCCGATTACCTTGAAAATTGGGACACCGATCGAGAAGTATGATCGATTCTTTTGCCTCTCTGGCGAAGACTTTGAACAATGATTGAAAACGAGTACCTGCCTCCGGCAAAGACTTTGATCGGCCATTAAAAGCTATTGAGGTCATACCAATCTCGCCTGCGTGTGAGTCTCAGTGATTGGAGGGTTCGGCCCTTGGCGTTGAGGGTGAACGTGTAGGATCTGTATGTACCGAAGGGAACTAAATTAAAACTCATTTCCCAGCAATGCAGATCTCTGAAAACATTGATCATGGTGGGGTTGATTTTTTTCTGCACCAAGTCGATGCCTGTGCGCCAAGCGATTTTCCATCCTTCGGTCAGGTTAAAGTCTCCGTTCAAATCCACCGCGGCATTGATGAGGTCCTTTTGGGTGGGTACAGCACTTTTCTGCAAGCCAACCGCTAGATTGAAACTGGCTTGAAATGGAATCTCCCAATCGATAAATTGGGTCTGGGCTTGACGCATGAGGTACTCGCGCTCTTGCAATTCGCGCGGGTCGGCACTGGGTGTGGCCACCAAGCGATCTGCCAGTGATGGGGTTCGGTTGGCCTGTTGCGCGCGATTGCGCAGACTCCCGTTGATGGTAAAATTAGCGGATGTTAAACGAGTAAAACCTTGTTGGTCCTGCCAACGATAACGATTCTGGCGTCTACCCAGTTCATCTGAACTGTATGGATCGAGGCTGGCTGAGAAAAACATACTCAGCCGCTCCGTAAAATTGGTACGCCCACTGAGTTGAATCAAGGATAGTTTGAAGCTATCCGCAGCAAGGTTGTAGGTTCCATTAAGCCCAAACGAATCAAAGATCTTAAACTTCTTGATGACCTGGCCCGTGTCTGTTTTGGTCCTCCATTTTCCTTCAACCAGATTATCGAGCGAAAAATTGATGGCATTGCTGCGGCCTGAACCAGCTCCACCGTATCCAAATCCACCAAAGCGGTCATACAAACGAGTATTGCCCAAGCTATCGCTTTGAATGCGTTGAAAGAAACCGAAATTTGGGTCTGAGAAATCGGGGCGCCACAAATAGCTAATTCTCGGATTGATGACATGTCGGAGTGCGGCCAAACGTCCCTTTTTGGTTTGTATCAGTCCGTATATTCTTGTGTTCATACTGAGACTGAAACTATAGTCGTAGTTACGGAAAAACCCATTGGCTGTATCCGCACGAACGATCCTGGCCGTATCATCGTAGACACGATTCAACTGCCGCATGCTCCATCGTTCATTATAGGTAAAGGAGGGGGTGAACTGCAGATAACGCGCAATAATGACAGCAGCAGAACTAATCGGCAAACTATGTTGCACGCCGCCGTTGAAGTTTCTGAGCAATGCCTCCGAGAAAAAGGTACTGTCGGGCGCCTGGGTGGTGCTTCGAAAGTTGGTCTGGTAGGTGAGGCCAATTTTCTCATACCATTTGGCATCTCCGAGTTGGATTTTTCTTTTAAAGGGCTCGATCCTATTCATGCTGAGAGAACCTTCGGGCAAGGTTAAGTTAACTTGCTTGGTTTGTGTATTTTGGTTGTGGCGCGCCGCGAGCGATAATCGAAATGGACTATTGGCGAAACTCTGGTTGTAGGAAATGGAAGAATTGAGCTGGTTTTGTAGAAACTGGGTGGTCGCAAAAGAGTTGTTTGCTAAAAAGGTGCTTGTTCCCGCCGTAACACTGGCTGTAAATCTTCTGAGTGGGTGGGCTTTGGCATCTTGCTGGTGGTTCCACCGGATGAAAAAATCGCGATTCGAAACCCGGTCATCGGCCCGGGCATCACCTCTTTGTTGGTTGCTGTAGCTGAGTTCGAGTCGACCCGAATATCGATAGCGACGGGTATACTGTAAGGCGGGACCCAAACGGTAACTACCCAAAGAGTATAAATCGCCCCGTAAGGTCAAATCGAGGTAATCGCTCAGCGCGAAATAATACCCCAGATTTCGAAGAAAAAAGCCCAATTCTGGCGATCTGCCGTACTCAGGGGGCAATAGTCCGGATCGCTGCCCTTTAAGGGAGGGAATAATGGCGAACGGCAAACCAACGGGCAATGGAACGCCCGCCATCACCAAATAAGCCGGACCGCTGACGACTCGTTTGTTGGGCACAATATGTGCTTTTGATAGATTTAGGAAGAAATGGGGGGCATCTGTGTTTGAACAAGTGGTCATCTGCGTGTTTTTCATGTAGATGCTCTGGTCGTTATTGAGCCGCACCGAGCGACCAACCATATATAGTTCGCCGTCTTGAGTCACCAATTTTGAAACACTGGCTCTTCTGGTTATGAAGTTATAGCGAATGCGTTCGCTGTCGAAAGTTTGATCTCCATCCTGAAAGCTGGGCTTGCCAATAAGTGCGCCTGAACTATCGCTGCCCGCGGTAGCCGACACCTCCCGCCTCTGCCAATCCTGCTCAATTTGATGCGCTTTTAGTTGAAGGCTGCCATACTCCATATGGGCTTCTTTATAGAGGTAGGCGCGCGATCGAAGCAAGTCCAATACGAGTGAGTCGCTGGAACCATAACGAACAGGCAGATCAAGAACAGTACTGGTATCTTGTGCTTGAACATAATGACCATTGCAAAAGCCCATCAGGCAGATGATGACCACACGAATGTGCACAAATTTTACATTCTTTATCACCTTACACCTTTTACCTTTGCTTTTCGATTGAATATGGTGCACAAAGGTAGCCAAAGCCGCAACAACCACGCCAGCCGATGGCTTATTAGGTCGTTCTTAACCGCAATCCTCGTGTTGGGTGTTTTTTCACCCACGGGCTTAAGGGCTTTTAAACTCAGAACGGTGGTCATCGATGCCGGGCATGGCGGGCATGATTCCGGATGTTTGGGCGCAAAGTCTAAAGAAAAGGATGTGGCGCTCAAACTGGCCACTGAAGTAGGGCGAAAAATTCGGGCGAAGCATCCCGATGTCAAGGTGGTTTATACGCGGCAGGATGACCGATTTTTAGAGCTTCACCAAAGGGCATCGCTGGCGAACCGCGAACAGGCGGATTTATTTATTTCGATTCATCTGAACAGCGCCAAACCTACGGCCTATGGAACCGAGACCTACACCCAAGGATTGCACGTAACCGAAGCCAATCTGTCTGTCTCCAAACGCGAAAATGCCTCGATACTTATGGAGAGCGATTACGTTCAAAATTATGATGGTTTTAACCCTGGCGACCCAACAGCTCACATTGTCTTTGAATTATTCCAATCGGCCTACCGCAACCAAAGTATTCGGCTGGCTGGTTTGGTTGAAGAACAGTTTAAAACCTTGGCCGGACGGCATTCGAGGGGGGTAAAACAGGCTGGATTTTTGGTATTATACCGAACCACTATGCCCGCTCTATTAATTGAAGCTGGTTTTCTCACCAATCCCCAAGAGGAGCGATTTCTGAATTCTACAGAGGGTGAAGATCGAATCACCACGGCCATAGCGCAAGCTTTTAGTCAATACAAAAAGGAAACCGACCAACCTTAGTCAGTAGATCTTATCCCCATCATACAAACATGCAAAATTCGGGCAGCGACAAATTTAAAATCGGCAAACAGGAGGTTAGGTTAGGACTTTTCGCAGCCATGGCCATAGGCTTACTTATTTTCGGTTTTAATTTTCTAAAAGGTGAGAATGTCTTCAACAGCAACCTAACCTATTATGTTCGCTATCCGAATGCGCTGAATCTACAGTCCTCATCACCCGTTTTGTTTCGGGGCGTTAAGGTAGGGTCGGTCCGTGAAGTCATCTTGCAACCGGAGGGTGTATTGATTGAGTTTTATGCCCGTGAAGATATTCAGATTCCTGTGGGTTCAGAGGCTAGGGTCATTAGTACAGACCTGTTTAATACCCGAGCCATAGAGATTCTGTTTTCCAAGAATAACAAAGTAGCTGCTTCATATGATACGCTCTTGGGCACGGTTGAAACGGCATTGCTCGATAAAATTGCAGATCAGGTAACCCCCATGCGTAATCGGATCGATAGTTTGCTGATGACTACACATCGGCTTCTGGCTGCGGTAGATCCTGATGAGCTGAACAGAACGGTAGGGCATGTTGAAGAAGCCACCGGGCAACTGGCTGAAATGAGTCTGTCGATGAAAGGTCCACTCAACCGCAGCTTATCACATATTGAGTCAATCAGCGCAAATCTTGCCAAAAATAATGAGCAAATTAATAAAATAGTCTATAATGCGGGTAAACTCAGCGATAGCTTATCGGCTCTTTCTCTTCAACCGACCCTCACCTCGCTCAATCAGAATTTAGCGTCTTTATCGGGAATACTTCAAAAAATAGAACGAGGAGATGGCACAATGGGTAAAATGGTACGCGATTCCTCCCTGTATCACCGATTAGACGAATCGGCAAAATCGTTGAATCTGCTGATGGAAGATTTTAGAAAACAGCCACGCCGCTACCTCAACTTTAGTGTATTTGGTGGAAAAATCAAGGAGGGTAAGAAATAAATACCCTTAAGGATGAACAATCAGTAATCGGCCTATTTGAGGATTCCCATTCAACGGCTCACATTTGAGTAAATAAAGACCCGATGGCACCTCACTTAGATCAATATTTTGTTCATCGTTTTCTGCGCTGCCCCGACGGATGTTCTGACCATGAGGGGAACACAAACTCCAATGGAATGCACCTTTTAGGCCTTTTACCCGTACAAAATCTTGTGCAGGGTTGGGATAGATCCTGAGTAGTTCCTCCTCCGATGATTCGATAGAGGTACCTAGAGTGTTGAGGCGCTGCACGGTGCTGCTGCCTTTCAGCAATAAATTACCCGGGTCTAGGGAAACAGCTGTTACAGGCGAAGCGCCCACATTAAATCGGCTAATACCGGCAGAAGGATCAACCCGGAGCATTCGGGTGGTACCCCCTGAGGTGATTTGAATGGGGAGCGTGGTGCTAAAAAATGGTGTGTTCATGCTGGTAGTGGTTTGATCAGGCCAGACATAAATAGTGGAATCGACCTGGTTCCATCGAATGGTGTATGACGGAAATCCTTCACCGTAAATCCACTCTTGAACAAAATTATTGAGTGGCACTTGGGTAAAGGACTCGACTATACTGCGAAATTCATCGGTAGTGCTCACGTCATTTGTCTTAAGAGATAAAAAATGCCGTAGGGCAGCATAGAACAAAGAGTCATTTCCAATTTCCCATCGAAGCATGTGAATGACCGCCGCCGCTTTCTTGTAGGATAGATTGCTGCTGAATATTCGATTGACACCAGAACCTGCAGGAACATAAACCGACCCTGTGGGTTGTCGTCCAGCGTTTTGTGTGTTGGTCATCCAACCATCTGCATTGGCACGGCCAAAAGCCATTTCCCGATAAAGATATTCACCATACGAGGCGAATCCCTCATTAATCCAGATGTCACTCCAGCTGGCACAGGTAACCAAATCTCCAAACCACTGATGCGCAAGTTCGTGGGATGTTAAGTCCTGGCTGAACGTGCCCATGGTACTCATGGTTTGGTGTTCCATGCCGCCACCAAGTGGCGCCATCATGTGCCCGTATTTTTCTTGCCAAAAAGGATATAACCCCCATATGGTCGAGAATCGCTCGATCATATCATCAGTGGCGTCCATATTCGGCTTCCAGAAATTTAGGGTTGTTTGGTTACTCGAATTGGTGCGGTTGTACACCCAATGCTGCACCAGGATGGAGTCGGGTGCTAAGGCAGCTGGGTTGGCATAGGTCAAGTACTCCACATAATCCGTTACAGAAAAGGCAATGAGATAGAAGGCTTGTGGAAGGCGTGTACGCCAATGAAACCGGGTTTTATTGCCTGATAATGGTAAAACCTGAGTTAAAATACCATTCGATGCCATTTTGTTGGGATTGACAGTGGTGCCGAAGAAATCCACGGAATCGATTTTGTCCCACAAATCCTGTTTGCAGGGCAGCCAATCGATAGCACCGAAAGGCTCAGATAATGTCCAGGTGACCTGTGCACCCCATGTAGGACTTTGGGCGTTGCTCACGCCACTAAAAAAACCACTGCTCGTTGGCGCTGCACTATACCATACTTCTAAGGATACATTGGCCTGAGAGGGCAAAGCAGACAACAATGGAACACGAACAACATGATTCAGACGGCTGAAGGTGGTCATGCGCTGCCCATTAATTCGAATTGAGTCGATGGTATTGTTGTCGTTGAGCTCAAACCAAAAAGTATCCATCTCGGCTGAAATTACCTTGGCATCAAACCGGACCTTTCCACCCAATGAGGTGCTGGTGTTGCTCACCTCCAAATCGATAACATAATAATGTATGTCGTAATTGTCGCTTCCCCGGTTAGCACGCTGGAGTCGGGTAGCCGACATCCACGATCCACCTGCTCTTGCTTTAACGGCAGAACATTCATGATCATGGCCGTTTTGCTGGGCTAGCACCGCTGTTGGACTCAATTGAATCAGAGCGCATAAAAAAGCGCCTATTCCGATGCGCAGAATTGAACACGACAATTTGATTACGGGTGGTTTCATGGTGTGAGGCATTGACTGAGTTAGCTTGAATTGATTGATGTTATTTTTTATAAATATTTTGCCACAAAAAGCGGCGCAGACAACAAAAATAGCTATGAATTGATCAATTGCGACTCAAATTGGAGGTGGTATAGTCGGCTGTAGTAGCCTTCTGCGTCGAGTAATTTGGCATGCGTTCCTCT
>SYHW01000053.1 GCA_005799065.1 Bacteroidota bacterium | reverse complement strand
CGTACTGCAACTTTGATCTATGTCGCGCCTTATGTCATCAACGCCTTTATTTAGGTTTTTCGGCTTAGTATTCTTCATTTCGCTGTTTCACCCAGGCGTGGGTCAGGCACAGGGTGATGCCAAAGCACGTGACCTTTTGCGCCGCATGAATGCCAACTATAAGTCATTTCGCACCATGTCGGCCGACTTCTCCTTCACATTGGAACACCCCACCCAAAAGATCAACGAACAACAAAGAGGCAAGCTCGAGATCAAAGGGAAAAAGTATCGCCTCGACATGAAACAACAGACCATCATGACCGATGGCTCAATTCTTTGGGTGGTGCTCAAGGACGCCAAGGAAGTGAATGTTTCCGATTATGAACCGGCACCCGATGAACTCACGCCCACTTCCGTTTTCACCTTGTATGAAAAGGGATTCGAACCTTACATGCAAGCCGAAGGCAGTACGGTAACTTCCAAAGTCATCGATTTGGTACCCATCGATAAGAAAAAGCCCTATTTCAAAATTAAATTATCGGTCGACCCCGCAAAAGCCCTGCTCACGCAAGCCGTGGTGATGAACAAAGACGGCAGCAGAATGACCTATGTGATTCGCGACTTCAAATCCAACACCCCAATCAACGACAAACAGTTTCAGTTCCAAAAAGCACAATTCCCTCAGTTTGAGGTTATCGACCTGCGCTAAGATCAGCAGTCGTCACGAGATATCATCCTTCAACCTGTGCTGAATTGAATTTCAATCGGTATCGCGGCGCATATCGCGCTCCACATCCCTATCTTTAATGCTCTCGCGCTTATCGTGTTGCTTTTTACCGCGTGCCAACGCGATTTCCAGTTTGGCCCATCCACGTTCAGAAATGAACAAGCGGGTCGGCACCACGGTATAGCCCTTTTCCTTCATGCGGTGCTGCAGCTTACGCAACTCATGTCCCTTCAGCAACAGCTTTTTGTCGCGCATGGGCTCATGGTTTAACCAACTAGCCTCCTTATAGGCACTAATGTGCAGGTTACGCACCCACAAATCTCCATCAATCAATAAGCAATACGCATCGCCCATGTTCACTTTACCCTGGCGGATGCTCTTGATTTCCGAACCCAGGAGCACCATGCCCGCTTCAAAAGTCTGCAACAATTCATAAGAAAAGCCCGCCTTGCGGTTGCTGATCGACAAACGCGGGGTATTGGATGCAGCGTTATTCGACATACCTACTCCTCCGCCTCCGCGATCCGCTCATCGATCATCCTATTGATCCGCTCCCTTTGCTCAGCCGACAGGCTCCCGCTTGCTTCATTCATCCGCTTCATGTGTCGGTACAGGCTTCGTTTGTGCGCCTGCATGGCCACATAATGTGTATACTGACCATTGGGTTTGGTGAAGGTCTTCTGGTCGGCCACCACAGCGTCATTCAGCTGGGTGCTGAAAACCTCGCGATACAATTGCTGGAAAGTTTTGCCCATAACTTCTTGCTCTCCTACCTCCTGTTGGCGCTGAAACTGCTCAGAAACCGACATCATCTGCGTTTGCACCTCGGAGGCCAAGTTCTTGCGGGCTTCAAGGAGTGCCTTTTGCTTCGCAATGCCCAAATCCGAACTACTACCCGTGCCGGTGCTGCGCCAGTGGCGCTTATCGCTCATGTACTTCGAACCACTGAAAGGCTCATTGTACTTTTCACCCGGCGCGTTGGTTCTGCTGCAGGATGACCAAATAATCATCAAAAAAATAGGCAAATAGAGAGCGGTTCGGAACATGCGTTGGGAAGTTAATAACCCTATATAAACGAACGAACGGCCAAAATAGTTCACTCCATACCCAAGTAGCCCTGAAGGGATACGAAGATCTTAATTCGTCAATTTCATCTCCTGAACGAGGTGACCCGCCCCCGCAAACTTATCGATGATAAACAAAACATACCGAATATCGACCGAAATCGTGCGTTGCACGGGTGGAGAAAACAGCAAGTCGCCTGTCATAGACTCCCAATTGCCATCGAAGGCCAAGCCAACCAACTCACCCCGACCGTTGATCACCGGACTACCCGAATTACCTCCCGTGATGTCGTTATCCGACAAGAAACAGGTGTTCAAAACCCCATTCGCACCATACCGACCAAAATCACGGGCCTTCAAGAGCTCCTTCAACTTGGCGGGGACCACAAACTCCTCGTTGGAGGGGTCCTCCTTCTGCAAAATCCCCTCATGCGTAGTGAAATACTTATAAAAAACAGCATCGCGGGGCACATACGGACGAACAGTTCCGTAGGTCAACCGAAGGGTGCTGTTGGCGTCGGGTGCAAAAACCCGCTCCGATTCGAACGCCATCATGGCCGACATCAGATCCTTACGCAGAACCTCAATCCGTTGTCCCGACTCCATCCGGGGCGGAAGAAGGGTCTTATTGTAGTGGAGCGCAGCTGCAGTAAAGAAGCTCACACCCACATCCTTCTGCATGGCCTTGAGATTGGGCTTCTTCAAAAAGGCTTCCAATCGCCCACGATCCGTGAGAATCGACGAAGAAAACAACTGGCCAGCCAACGCTGCAATTTGAGCCGATTCATCAGCTTTACCTGTAGCCTTCAGCGCCTGCATCAGAAAATCCGGGCGGTCGGCGGCCGGTGTGGCCTTGAGGTAAGCCGCCAATACCGCTTGGAAAGCCGCCTGCTCGGTGGAAGAAAAATACTCGGTGTAGAGCTCATCGAGCGATGTCATGACCTTGGCACTGGCCGACTTCACGGTATCCGCACCCGCTTTATTGCCCTCCAAAACCGATTTCAGACCCTGCAAGCGATCGTTGATACGATAAGCAGCCTGGTTCACCATACCCAACCGGAAGTACATAAACCGCCGATTGATGGGACCAAAAGACTCCATTTCGCGGGCAATCTTATCGGTAATGCCTTGGAACCGCTCCCGGTCTTGCCCCGACAAGCCCGCACTCCATGACGCCAACTTTCTTTCATAATCGGCTTTGCGCTCCACGACACCATCGTTCTTCAGTCCTAAGTTTTGTCCGATGTAATACTTATAGGTATTCATCCCCGATGCATAAGTCGAGGCCAAAGCGATGCGGATTTCTGGATTGGCATCCATCGACTCCTTGTAGGCCTTCATGCGGGCGCCCAACATATCAATGATCGGTTGGTTGTTGTTCTCGATATTGCTGGCCAAATTGGCACTGGTAAGGTAGCGGTTGGTGGTGCCAGGGAATCCAAAAACCATCACGAAATCATCCTCTTTCACGCCCGACGTACTCACTGGCAGTACATGCTTGGGTTTGAGGGGAATATTCTGATCGTTGTAGGGAGCAGGTTGCCCATCCGCACCCGTGTAAATGCGCAGCAGGGAGAAGTCACCCGTATGCCTTGGCCACATCCAGTTATCCGTATCGCCACCGAATTTTCCAATGCTGCTGGGCGGCGCACCCACAAGGCGCACATCAGAATAGGTTGTGTAGACAGAAAGGATAAACTGATTGCCATAGAAAATGGCACGTACCTCGGCCGTTTTAGAGGCGTTGCCTTGGGTAATTTCTCGGGCGATGAAGCGGCTTACCCGCTCAATAACCCGGGACCGCGGGGTATTGGGATCGGCCGCTATGGAATCATTCATGCGTGTTGTAACATCCTCCATCCGATCTAAAATGGAGGCGGTTATGCCCGGATTCGACAATTCATCGGAGCGCTTCATGGCCCAAAAACCATCGGTCAGGTAGTCGCGTCCAACGGCGCTGTGGTTTTGGATCATATCATACGCGCAGTGGTGGTTGGTGAGGAGTAAGCCCTCTGCCGAAATAATCTCAGCCGTGCAAAATCCACTACCCAGACGCACGATCGCGTCCTTAACACTGGATCGGTTGATCTCATACAGGTCATCGGCCGATAACTGCAGACCTTTACCGGCCATTTTCTCATGGATGCGGCGGATCTGAATGGGCAACCACATGCCCTCATCGGCCCGAACAGGCAAAATGGGAAGAACAAAGGCAAGAACAATCAGGTAAATGCTGGATTTCATCAGTATAAATTAAAAAGTTTGAACGTTAAATCACGAAAAGAAAGGCAAAAATAGCTAAATAAGGGCGTCAACGCACGCATGATACTGGCCCGATTTGTAGCGATGCACGATACCTCACCCGATCGCTTTTCAGCATTCTCGGTCGACGAATGAGCCCTGCTTTCGGGCGACAAAACCATCCCTTCACGACTCATATACCAAGTCTTTCCACCTACCTCCTGTTCCTCGCTTCCGGCCGGCCGGGGCAGCGGACTTAAAAATGGGGCCACCCCCGTATCGATATAGATCGAACGGCCTAAAGGCAGGTGAAGAATAACCCGCACATGTTGGTCGCGAAAGCGATCAGGCAGTGGGTAGCTTAACAAATCGCATAGTTCGATCCTTCCCAGGCTATCTACCCGAATATCGTACCGAATACGCCACGCGCGTGTGCGCGCCATCCGCTGGCCCGGACCCCGTGCGGTAGCCACCCATTCCAAACGGGTCAAGCTATCGGCAGAAGGCAGAATTTCAATTTCTACGTGGTCATAGAAGATGCTATCGCCATAGGCAATCAGCGAACCGCCATCCTCATCGGCATCAAAGTGCAACATGCGTTCTGAATTGATCGACAGGCTGTATAAGGAGAGATTGTATTTTGATGGTTCATTGGGCAGGAAAACGGTGTGGGCCACCCGTCCTTCGGTGCGAAACTCCGATGCCATCCGCACGCCGATTTGTATGGACAGGATGAGCCCTGCTATAAACAGCAGAAATGATATGACTGTGATTCCGCGGGCTATGAAAGACGGCAGGCGCACCAACAGGCGTAGCCCGATATACAACAGTGCCAATAGGGGAGCCAAAAGCATCAGGACCGCAGCCCAATTCACCCGGCTGGCCGACAAATCCGAAGGCAGAATCCAGTCGGCCGATTCGATCAGGTTTACCCCGTTCACCTGCATCACATTGATTTCGGTGTCATTGATCCAAAGATCGCCCGACCAAACGGCAATACCCAGCAAGGCCGCCACGGTGAATACCCCGATCAGCACAACAACACCCGCCACCCGAGCCAGGCGCACCAGGACTTCTCTAAGGCCAGAGAAAATATCTTCCGCCCCCCGGCGCATGCGGCTACGGGTTTCGGGATCATTGAAACGCCTTTCCACCTCGCGGGCCTCCTCTTCTACGGTCTGTCGGATGTTATTGAAGGTTACCGGCCGGCCTTGCATGGATAAGCGATCAGCCGTATTGCGCACCTTAGGGACTGAAACCCATAAAATAATATACAAAAAAACGCCAAAACCTGTGAATAACCCGAGTAAAACGAATATGATCCGCAAAATCGCAACATCCATGCGGAAGTAGGTCGATAAACCCATGCATACGCCACCCAGCATGATGCCGTCGGTATCGCGAAACAACCGCCGCGTTGTGCTGCCCGACCCCGGATCGAACGTCGACGAGGCTTCCGTTGCCTGCGCATCGCCTGTTGCGAAATCATTGGGATGCCCGAGGGCTTTGATCACCCATTCCACATCTTGTAGATCCACCACCTTCCGCGCCATGCCCAGTCGCCCCAACAGCAATTCGGCCAAACGCATTTCGATGTCGGCCAAAATTTCATCGCATCCCTCGGTACCGCGCAAATGGCTGCGAAGCTCCTCAAGGTAGCCCTTCAAATGCGTATAAGCGTCTTCATCGATGTGAATGAGCTGCCCGCCCAGATTAATTTGTGTCGCCTTTTTCATGGTTGACCAGGTTTGAGTTCAATTGTATTTCCGGCATGATATTCTATCGGATTGCCGTCTTTTGGCCCCATTGGATTACCATCTTTTGGCCCTATGGGCTGCCCGGAATCGGGATTCTCAGCCATTGTGGGACGATTGAGGGATTGCACGGCTTCCACAAACGACTCCCACTCCCGATCCAGCAATTTTAGCTGTTGAACCCCCTCTTTGGTGAGGGCGTAATATTTACGGGGCGGGCCATTTTTCGACTCAGCCCAGCGGTAGACCAGCCATCCCGCATTCTTCATGCGGGTAAGGAGCGGGTAAAGGGTCCCCTCCACAACCAGGAGCTCGGCCTCTTTGAGGCGGTCCGACAAATCGGAGGTGTAGGCCTCGCCATGCGACAAAATGCGGAGAATACAGAGTTCCAACACCCCCTTGCGCATTTGTACCTGAGCATTCTCGTTTTGCATGGGGCAAAGTTATAAAATTATTTTGGTACTATGTAGTGCAAGGTACTAATATTTTTATCAAACCTAAAGCCCCTTGGTTTTCGTATTTTTGCACGTTTTATTGATATGTGGACCCGCATCGCCCGTTTGATCCTACGCAATCGCCCTCTTTTGCTGGTGGTTTTGGGATTGGCTACACTGTTTATGGCCTACAAGGCCATGCAGGTACGCATGTCTTATGACGGCAATCGGCTGATTCCGCTCAACGACCCCGACCTACAAATTTACGAAGAATTCCGTGCCCGCTTTGGCATCGACGGCAATGTGATGGTGGCCGGCTTTCAGTCAGACAGCTTGTTTACCCCAGAGTTGTTTCAAGGGCTCCAACTGGTGACCCGCAGGGTGAAGGAGGTTGAGGGTGTCAAATCCGTCTTAAGCCTCGCTAACCTCCCGGCTTTGGTGCGCGACGACAACGAACAGCGGTTCCGGCTCTTGCCTCTCGTGCCCGACGGACCATTGGGTCGGGCGGAACTCGATAGCCTCAGTCAGGTGATACACCAAACCCGCCTCTATGAGGGCATTTTCATTATTCCCGAAACCAATACCACCCTGCTCGCCATCGCATTCGACGGCAAGGTGCTCGACAACAAAGGCCGAATCGCGACAGTGGATGGGGTGGTACGCAGACTCGATGCATTCGCCCTTAACCACGGTCTCACACTCCATTATTCAGGACTTCCGTATGTCCGCACGGTGTTTGCCACACGCGTAGCCGATGAGCTCAAACTTTTTAGCGTTTTGGCCCTTATCATGAGTGGAATCATGCTGTTCTTTTTTTACCGAAGCTTTGCGCCCGTCTTTTTTCCTTTACTGGTGGTTTTGTTGGGTGCCATTTGGGCATTAGGACTCATCTCCAGCCTTGGGTTTAAAATTACCATTCTCAGTGGGCTCATACCAGCCCTGGTGGTGGTGATTGGTGTACCCAATTGTGTGTATTTGCTGAACAAATACCACGATGAGTTCCGTAAACACGGCAATAAAATTAAAGCGCTGAGCCGGGTGGTCGAGCGCGTGGGTATAGCCGCTCTCCTCACCAATACCACCACAGCGATCGGATTTGGCGTGTTTTATCTAACAGAGGCCACCGTGCTCAAAGAGTTCGGCCTGGTGGTTGCCCTCAGCGTGGGTGTGATTTTCGTGATCAGCTTGTTGCTCATACCGATTGTGTTCTCCTTTCTGCCTGAACCGGAAACCAAACACCTAAAGCACCTCGACAGAACGGCACTCAGAAGTGTTGTGGAAGGCGTAGTTCGTTGGGTGACGGGTCACCGGAATGCACTTTATGTGGGATTTGTGGCCGTAAGCGTACTAGCAGCCCTGGGGGCCGTGCAACTCAAAGCCCGTAGTCGATTGGTCGACGACCTGCCCCAACGCGACCGCGTCATGGCTGACCTCAAATTTTTCGAAGAGAACTTTGCGGGCGTAATGCCCTTGGAGATCCTCATTGATACAGGCCGCAAAGGCGGTGTACAATCGCCCAAAAACCTGCAGAAGGCCGAGGAAATCCAACAACTTTTGTCGGAATACCCCGAATTTGCCCCCCCAGTGTCGCTGGTTCAACTCGTTAAGGCGGCCAATCAGGCCTACTTCCAAGGTAATCCGCGCTATTATAGGGTTCCGGGCGGACAGGAGCGGGCGTTTGTGATGCCCTATTTGCTTCGCTCGCGGAGCACCACCGACAGCACCCTGGCCTCGCTCACCGATACCGCGCGTCAGTTTTTTCGTCTGAGCTTGAATATGGCCGATGTAGGGACCCGTAGGCTGGAACTGCTCCTCAATGAAATCCGCCATCGGGTCGACTCCATCATGGAGGGTACTTCTTCGAAGGTGATTTTCACTGGCAATAGCCTCATTTTCTTGAAGGGCAACCAATACCTCGTAAATTCCCTGATCAGCAGTTTAAGCCTGGCCATTTTCCTGATTTCCATCATCATGATGGCACTTTTTCGGGATATACGAATTTTAGTCATTTCCATCGTACCCAACCTCTTCCCGCTGCTGGTGACGGCCGGTGTCATGGGATATCTGGGTGTGCCGCTGAAACCCTCTACAGTTCTGGTCTATTCCATGGTTTTTGGCATTTCCATCGACACCAGCATCCACTTTTTGGCCAAATACCGGCAGGAGATGAAACGCAGGCAGTGGGATATCCCGCGTTTGGTTGAACTGACACTGCGTGAAACCGTGCCCAGCATGGTTTATACATCCCTGATCCTGTTTTTTGGGTTTCTCGTGTTTGGTGTATCCACATTTCAGGGCACCGTGGCACTCGGGCTCATGACCTCTTGCACCCTGTTGGTCGCCCTTCTCAGCAATATGCTCCTGCTGCCCGCCTTGATTTTGTCGTTCGACCGACGCCGACAAATTCGAATCGCCCGCAAGAATGGCGGAAAGCATCCATAAGCAACCGAACACGATGAGTAAGCCTCAAAATACCTATCCTACCTATCCCCAACTTGACTTGCCGGGTGTGGGCCGTGAGATCGCCGCGTGGTGGAAAGAACACGGCACATTCCAAAAAAGCATAGAACAGCGTGCGCAAGCTGAGCCTTTTGTGTTCTATGAAGGACCCCCATCGGCCAACGGAATACCGGGCATACACCATGTGATGGCCCGCACCATTAAAGACATATTTTGTCGGTTCCAAACCATGAAAGGGCGAAAGGTAGAACGCAAAAGCGGATGGGACACACACGGCCTCCCTGTGGAACTCCAGGTCGAAAAGAAGTTGGGCATACGAAGGGATGATATTGGAAACAAAATCAGCGTTGAAGAATACAACCGCCATTGCCGCGAGGATGTGATGGCCTACACCGCATTGTGGGAGCAGTTAACCGAACAAATGGGCTATTGGGTCGACCTCGAGCATCCCTATGTGACCTACACGCCCGAATACATCGAATCGGTCTGGTGGCTGCTGAAGCAATTGTATGATAAAGGATTGCTCTACAAAGGACACAGCATTCAACCTTATTCCCCGGCCGCAGGAACCGGATTGAGTTCACACGAACTCAACCAGCCCGGTGCCTACCGCGAGGTAAAAGACACGAGTGCAGTCGTGCAATTCAAACTAAACAACGCCGAGGCCTGCGCTCCCCTGAATGAAATACTGGATCATTTTTACCCCAACGTACCTAAAGGGTGGGCAGCCGAAGAACCCATTGACCTAAGCAATCCGGACCCGGAATGGGGCCCCTATTTGTTGGCCTGGACAACCACCCCATGGACTTTACCCTCCAATACCGCACTTGCCGTGGGGGCCGACATACCCTACGCCCTGATCGCCACACATAACCCCTATACCCGCCGTCCGGCCCTTTTATTGATGGCTGAGGCCCGTTTGGGTACCTACTTTTCGGCCGAGGATGAGGTAACACCCCCCAACAATCAGGATTCAACCGTTTATTGGCCCTCATCCGATTCGGGGAGTAAAGCGTTGCCTTGGATGCGACTGGGCAATGTTACGGGCAAAAGCCTCTGCGGATTGCGCTACGAACAACTCCTGCCCTATGCACAACCCGAACAGGGCGATGCCTTTCGGGTGGTTGCGGGCGATTTCGTGCGCACCGACGACGGCACAGGCGTGGTCCATTTGGCGCCCAGTTTTGGGGCCGACGACTACCGCACCGCCAAGCAAGAGGGCATTGGTGCGCTCACATTGGTTGACCGCAACGGTCGATTCACCGAGCAGGTTAATGACCCCGAATTCCCCCTGCAAGGCATACCCGTGAAGGATGCCTTTTTTGATGCAGCCGAGCGCGAAGACGCACTGAAACGCCAACAAGCCGCGCTCGCTGGCATCATCCCCAACCTCAATAAGCTGCTCAATGCCGATGAGCTCATCACCCTCAAACTAAAACGGGAAAACAGAGCCTTCCGCATCGAAAAGTACGCGCACAGCTACCCCCACTGCTGGCGAACAGATAAGCCCATTCTTTATTATCCGTTGGAAAGCTGGTTTATTCGTACCACCGCGGTCAAAGACCGGATGGTGGAGCTGAACCAGTCGATTCAATGGAAACCCGAAAGCACGGGCACCGGCCGTTTTGGCCATTGGCTACAGAATTTGGTTGACTGGAACCTATCGCGCTCGCGGTTTTGGGGCACGCCCCTGCCCATTTGGGGCACGGCCGATGGACGGCATAAACGGTGCATCGGATCGCTCGAGGAGCTTCGCCTGGCCATGAGCGATGCCCGTGCTGCCGGCATATCCAACCCCGAATCCATCCATGACCTCCACCGACCTCATGTTGATCAGGTCGTTTTGGTGGCTGAGGACGGCCAACCCATGTACCGAGAGCCTGATCTCATCGATGTGTGGTTCGACTCTGGGGCCATGCCCTATGCCCAGGGCCACTACCCCTTCGAATCGACCGAGCGCATCGACCGCAACACCGCATTTCCGGCCGATTTCATCGCTGAAGGAGTCGATCAAACCCGGGGGTGGTTTTTTACGCTGCACGCAATCGCTGTTATGATCTTCGATTCGGTGGCCTTCAAAACGGTGGTGAGCAATGGCCTGGTGCTCGACAAAGACGGCAATAAGATGTCGAAGCGCCTGGGCAATGCTGTGGACCCCTTTGCCACCCTCAATCAGTACGGCGCGGATGCAACCCGTTGGTATATGGTGGGTAATGCACAGCCTTGGGATAACTTAAAATTTGACCCTGCTGGGATTTTGGAGGTGCAACGTAAGTTCTTTAGCACGCTCCACAACACCTATAGTTTTTTTGCCCTGTATGCCAATATTGATGGGTTTCGGTATACCGATACGGATGTGCCCCTGAGCGAAAGACCCGAGATTGACCGTTGGATCTTATCCCTCTTGAATTCTCTGACCGCCTCGGTAGAGGCCGACTACCGCGATTACGAGCCTACCCGCGCCGCCCGCAGCATACAGTCGTTTGTAGATGAGCACCTCAGCAATTGGTATGTGCGTCTGTGCCGCCGGCGATTTTGGAAAGGAGAAGAAGGATTGGATAAACAAGCAGCCTACCAAACCCTCTACACCTGTTTGGAAACCGTGGCTCTGCTGATGGCGCCTATTGCACCCTTCTATGCGGAACGCTTATACCGCGACCTCAATGGGGTTACATCGCGTCGACCCCATGAGTCGGTGCACTTGTGCGACTTCCCTAGCGTAAAACCCGACGAAATCGACTTGTTGTTGGAGCAACGCATGTCGTGGGCACAGGAAATCTGTTCCTTGGCACTTTCTTTGCGCAAACGCTCCCAAATAAAGGTGCGTCAACCCCTCAGGCGGTTGCTTATTCCACTCACCGATGAGAAACAACGCCAACAAATCCTGAAAGTAGCGGATCTCATTCAGTCGGAACTCAACATCAAGGGCATTGAATTTCTCTCGGAGGAGCAAGCTGCTGTTATTGTACGCAAGGCACGCGCCAATTTTAAATCGCTCGGACCGCGCTACCCCGCCCAAATGAAAGCTATTGCCGCCGCCGTGCCCCTGCTGCCGCAGTCGGAACTCCGGTCGCTTGAGCAAAACGGCACCTTAGTACTACACTTGGACGGCTTCGCCATTGAATTGGGACGCGAAGATGTTGAAATCAGCTTCGACGATATTCCGGGTTGGCTCGTGGCTTCGGAAGGCGCCCTCACGGTGGCCCTCGACCTGGAGTTAAGTCGTGCGCTGATGGAAGAAGGATTGGCCCGCGAATTGGTGAACCGAATTCAAAAACTGCGAAAAGACCAAAATCTGGCCGTCACCGACCGCATCGAACTCCGCCTGGAAGAACGTCCTTGGCTGAAGTCAGCAGTCGACTCGTTTTCTTCGTATATTTGCACCGAAATTTTGGCCACCCGTTTGGTGTGGGTGGACCGAATCGAGCAAGGCGGCGAGGAATTGGTGCTCGATGAAGGATCAGCTATTGTTTCGATAAACCCCACAAGCCATGAGTGACTCAGCCGAAAACACCGCAAAAAAACGATATTCCGATGAGGAGTTGCTTGAGTTCAAAGAGCTGATCCTGGAAAAATTGGAAGCAGCCCGCAGCGAATTCCGCTACTATCAGGAACAGATTATGACGGCCAACGCCAACGGCACCGACGATACCTCCAGCGGGTATGTGACCCTCGAAGAGGGTTCTGCTGCGATGGATAAGGAGCATTATAGTCAGTTGGCCGCACGGCAGCGCAAATTCATCGACCACCTCGAAAACGCCCTGATTCGCATCGAAAATAAAACCTATGGCATTTGTCGCGAAACCGGGATACTCATCCCCAAAGAGCGTTTGCGGCTCGTGCCTCACGCCACTCTGTCGATGGAAGCCAAGTTGCGCCAGTGATCGATCGTATGCACGCTGTCATTGATTTCGCGAACCCCTCGCTGAACCGGTTTGCCTGAAAATAAAGCATGGGGATGAACGCCAGGATGTGGATATCTATTGGGCTCACCACGGCTATACTTTTGGTCGACCAAGCCAGTAAAATTTGGATTAAAACGAATATGATGCTCGGAGAGCATTTCAACGTGGCCGGGGAGTGGTTTCAGATCTATTTTATCGAAAACAACGGCATGGCATTTGGCATGGAACTCGGTGGCGAATGGGGTAAACTCGCCCTCACCCTGTTTCGTTTAGTGGCGGTAGCAGGAATACTCTATATTCTTAGGGGCATGCTCAAGTCGAATGCTACTCGCATCGGCGCCCTGGCCGCACTTTCCCTCATTTTGGCAGGCGCCTTGGGCAACATCATTGACTCGGTTTTCTATGGCCCACTTTTTGGCTACGAGCGCTGGTTCCACGGGCGGGTTGTCGACATGCTGTACTTCCCCCTTTGGCAAGGCTTCTTGCCCGATTGGGTTCCTATTTGGGGGGGCGATTATTTCATTTTCTTCAGGCCCGTTTTCAATGTGGCCGACACAGCCATCTCCACAGGCGTGGCCATGCTTTTGGTTTTCCAACGCCGCTATTTCCCACCCGATGCCCCAGCCGCATCACCTACTGAAACCAATTATACTACTTCCCCCGACGGATGACATTTGACGACTTTGATCTCGACCCCGATTTGCTGGATGGCTTGGATGCCATGGGCTTTCGTAACCCCACGCCCATCCAACAACAAGCCATCCCGATCATTCTGGAGGGTCGCGACCTGATCGCTTGTGCGCAAACGGGAACCGGCAAAACAGCTGCCTTTGTATTGCCTGTGATTGACCGCATTCTGGCCAGCCAGAAACGACACCTTAACGCCCTCATCCTCACCCCAACACGCGAGTTGGCCCAGCAAATCGACCAACAAGTTGAGGGTTTGAGTTATTATACCTCGGTAAACTCAATCCCCATCTATGGCGGTGGCGATGGAGCATTGTGGGATCAGCAGCACAAGGCGCTGAAAAAAGGGGCCGATATGCTCATTGCCACACCCGGACGACTGATTTCGTTTCTGAATACGGGAAATTTCGACTTTTCTAGTCTTCAATACCTCGTGCT
>SYHW01000007.1 GCA_005799065.1 Bacteroidota bacterium | reverse complement strand
ATTGGGAGCCTGCCAAATGGGTGGCGCGCCTTCGGGCCATGAAGACCGATCAGAATTTACTGTTTTTACACACCAATATGGATGCCGGGCATGGCGGCGCCAGTGGTCGGTTTGAAGCATTGAAGGAGGTGGCGCGCGCATACAGCTTTGCCCTTGATCTGCTGGGAATTCGGAAGTAGGGTTTGATTTTTCGAGGTATTATGGTTGCCATTGGCTAAGATTATTGTTTATTTTTCCGAAATATGTGATTCCCTCATTTGAATATTGAGATAAAGAGGTAATTTTCCATCGTGATTTGTTCGCGACATTTTAAGGCGATTTTATTTTTGGTGTATTTGATGGGGTCATTAGTTGCCCGGGCCCAAACCGATACTTCTTTTTGGTTTGTGGCGCCTGAGGTGGCTCAGTCACACAGTGATCGACCCATTGCGTTTCGACTGACTTCAGGCGCAACTGCCTGCAGTGTGCGGGTATACACGCCAGCCAACCCAAGCATCTACGACAACACCATGTACATACCCCCGCAAACGGTGATTTCGCTCGATTTAACGCCCCAAATTAATTTGATTGAGAATGATCCACCCAATCAGGTGCTGAACCGGGGGTTTAAAATTCAATCGACAGCTGAAATAACGGCCTACTATGAAGTCATTTCCGCAGGCAACAACACCGACATCTTCGCTCTGAAAGGGGAAACTGCATTGGGATCTCACTTTCTGATACCCGGTCAACGGTTGTTAAATAATATTCACGGCCACGAGCGAATAGACGTGGTGGCTACCCAAAACAACACAACGATTTATTTTACGCCAACTGCCGACTTATTTCAAACGGGGGGAGGCGTTATACCCGCTGGAACCTTGTTAACGGTGACTTTAAACGCAGGGCAGACCTATTGTTTCCGTGCCGCGAGTCAGGCCGCCAATATCTCTTTGGCGGGCAGCACACTCACCTCCGACAGGCCAGTGGCGGTCACCTACATCGACGATTCTGTATTGGGAACCACCTTAGGCGGAGGTGGTTGCCACGATCTATTGGGTGATCAACTCATTCCTGTATCCATTTTAGGCAATGAATTTATTGTTATAAAGGGGTATTTGGCCAATTCCGACTTGGTAACGGTGACTGCATTAATGAGTAACACGCAGCTGAGCATAAATGGCGTAGCCCAGACACCCCTTGCCGCCGGACAAACTCTTGAGCGCACTTTTACTGAAAATGTGTTGTACATCACGAGCAATCAACCTGTTAATGTGATGCACGTTTCAGGCTATGGTTGTGAAACGGGCATGGCCATTCTTCCCCCTATTCAGTGTACAGGATCTCAGAGCGTGGGTTTCCAACGTACCACATCGGAGAGTTTTGCCATCAATCTGATCACGAAGACCCAATACATTACAGGATTCATGCTCAATGGCATCAACCCCGTCCCTGCTTCCCTCTTTCAGCCCGTACCGGGTACGGGTGGGCAGTGGCAATATGCTCGGGCGGAATATTCGGGAACAGGTACAATCGGTACCAATAATGCATATGTTCTATCTAATTCCTTGGGCAAGTTTCATATGGGCTTGATTAATGGAGGGGCATCTTCGGGCTGTCGGTATGGGTACTTCTCCGACTATGCACGCTTTAGTGTACAGGCCAATACCAACTTTACCCCCTTGAGTCCAGGTTGCCCGGGTGATTTACTGCGGTTGTTTGCCGACTCTCTGGCAGGGGCTACATATACTTGGCGACGACCAGATGGGCAGTTTTTTTCGAATTTGAGAAACCCAACCATGCCTGGGTTTTCAGCCATTGATACTGGCGCTTGGTCGGTAGTGGCCATAGTGGATGGCTGTTCCTCTTCAGTAAGACAGGTTTATGTTGCCTTGGGTGTGTCTGAAACAGATACCCTGCAGCAATCCACTTGCGATAGCCTGGTATGGAATGGCATTACTTATCGACAGTCGGGTTTCTTCCCGTTCACTAGCACGAACCGTTTTGGCTGCGACAGCACGGTTGTACTTGAGCTTCATGTACGCCGCAGTACGGCAGCGGTGGTTCGCGATACGGCTTGCGATCGATACATATGGCCCATCAATGGAAGAACTTATGTATCCGGGGGATTATACCGCGACACCATTCCCAATGCTCAAGGGTGCGACAGTGTTGTCACCCTCCTCCTTTCACTGTACCCAAGCAGCCTACAAACCGACACAGCCCGGGGTTGCGACCAATACCTATGGCGGGGCAGAACCCTCACCAATTCTGGTACTTATTTCGATTCGCTGGTGAGCCGCAGGGGATGCGATAGTGTCATCGCGATACAGTTATTGTTGGACGATACCCCCCTTCCGCCTCAGCCGTTCGACACAACCGTGTGTATGCGATTGAATTTGCCCGTCACCTATTCTGGCCCATCTTATGGAGAATTACGTTGGTATGCCGACTCCCTGCTTACACGTTTTAAAGGTATTGGCCCGGTATGCTTGCTCAACGATCTAGTCGATTCCATGAACCTATACGCGGTCTTCCTCAGCCCAGGCGGTTGTATGTCCCCTGCAACACGCTTTCGGGTCTACAACGAAGACAGTCGATTCGTGCAAAACCTACCTAACGCATTCACCCCCAATAATGATGGTTTAAATGACGTCTGGGAGGTGCAGTGGGACGAAGTGATGGATCTGGAGGTATTTGATCGCTGGGGACGTCTTGTTGCGCGCGATACGGGTTCAATCGTTCGTTGGAACGGCAGTGACCTTCCAGCCGGGGTTTACCCCTATATACTCCGCTATTCTTCATGCTCAGGCGGAAAAAAACAGGAAAAGGGGCTAATCCATGTGGTACGCTAATGTACTTCGTTCCCTTTGCGCCGTTTGCTGTTGGGTAGCGTGCTTGCATCCGATCAACGTCAGCGCACAGAATTACACTGTAACCGCCCAGGCATTCGCGCCCTTGCCGGCCACGGGGATACAACTTGCCAATAATGCTTATGTGCCCAACGCCGACGATGGCGTCACAGTGGCGTTGCCGATCGGTTTCAATTTCTCGTTTTATGGGATCAACTACAGCCAGGTATATGTTGGTACGAATGGTTGGATTTCATTTTCACCGGGCCAACCGACCACGTATACATCCGCACCACTTCCATCAACGGCGGCTTCTGTCCCAAAAAACTGCATTATGGCACCTTGGCAGGATTGGACCCTCACATCAACGGGTACAATTCGCTACCAAACACAAGGTGTGGCGCCGAACCGCAGGTTTGTGGTGAGCTATAATCAGATACCCTTGTATTTATGTGGGTCAACACGGGGTACATTTCAGATTGTTTTGCACGAATGCACCGGGTTTATTGATGTATTTATCAGCAGTAAGCCGACCTGTACGGTTTGGCAGGGCGGCACAGCTGTTTTAGGTCTGCAGAATGCCGCGGGAACATCTGCTCAGGTAGTGGCTAATCGTAATTCTACCCAATGGACAGTGCCCTCATCCAATCCGGAGGGCTGGCGGTTTTCACCCAACCCAGCCATTCAGCTGCCCCCCAATTTTCAGGCAACAAGTAACGCTAGCCCACCTTCCTTCTTATGCCCCGGCGATACTGTGCGTTTTCTGGCCGACCCGATTACAGGTGCGGCGTACTTCTGGGTTCGCCCAAATGGCCAATTCTTCTCCTCACTGAGAAACCCCGTTTTGAATGGTGTCACGGCCGTGGATACAGGAAATTGGACGCTGTATGTTGTGATGGGTGGGTGTACACTGGCTACACGCAACGTATTTGTTGGATTGGCGGCACCCACAGCATCTACCCAGAGTATATCAGCCTGTCATCAGTATACCTGGAACGGGATAACTTATACCCAATCAGGTACCTATTCCTTCACCACCTTGAACAGCAGAGGTTGCGATAGTGTTGCCTCTTTGCAGCTCACCATCAATCCACGGGATTCTGTAGTGCTCAGTCGCACCCTTTGCGCACCCGATAGTTTTCTTATGGGAGGACAATGGTATCGGCAACCGGGGGTGTATTCTGCTGTCCTCATCAATCGATGGGGCTGCGATAGCGTGGTGACGCTTACGCTGCAGGTGAATCAACCGTCACAATTTGTGTTGAATGAAATCATTTGTGCGCCGGACACCTTTGTTTTCCTGGGCCAGCCGCTCACAACAGGGGGAACTTATTATGCCACCCTTTCAAATGCCCTCGGATGCGATAGTTTGCTCACGCTCAACCTTATAGTTAACCCCTTTAGTCAAAGCCAACAAACCCTAACGGTATGCGATAGCGTTTTGTGGAACGGCAGAATTTTGCGCAGCACGGGCACCTACAGGTTTGTTGGGGTGAACCATCTGGGCTGCGACAGCTTCGTGGATCTTCAACTCACGGTTCACTATTCAAACCGCGTGAACCTGACCTTGGCTGCCTGCGATAGCTTCCGGTGGAACGGACAACTGCTGACTCAATCAGGGGTTTATTTTGCCCTGTTGGTGAATCGTTTTGGTTGCGACAGTGCGGTAACGCTGAACTTGAACATAGGGCAGACAGTGGTACGGAATTTTACCCGGTTTGGATGCGATCGATTCACGTGGCAAGGCACTGAGCGAACCCAAACAGGTATTTATTGCGATACCACCGTTAAGGCCGATGGCTGCGACAGCATCAATATACTGCTGCTTACCATCGATACGACCCCTGTAGCACCGGCTGCCGTAGATACCGAGGTTTGCGTGCGCGAGAAACTGCCCCTACAATATGCACGAGGTATTATGGGGCGCTTGTTGTGGTATGCAGATCCAGGATTAACGAAACAAATTGGCGAAGGGGATCTCTGCTTACTTCCCGAAGCCGGAGAACGACTGCTGTTTTATTTGGTCTTCGTTTCGGCAGGGGGCTGCGTTTCTCCCTTTTCGGAGTATAGGGTGACTAACGTAACTCGGCCGGCACCTGAGACTGCGGCCAATTTTTTCTCGCCGAATGCGGATTCCTTCAATGATACATGGAAAATTGAGTGGGATCACCCGATGGATCTCAAGATTTTTGACCGATGGGGTATGCTGATTCATTCGGATAGCGGTAACCGTGTTTCTTGGGATGGTAGCGATAAACCAGAGGGATCTTATTATTACATCCTCTCGTACGCCGGTTGCAATGGCCCCGATAAGACCCGGCAAGGAGTTATATTCTTGAGGAGGTGAAATTCTACTGAATGACCATTGAATTTTGTTGAAACGCCTCCTCAATCAGCAGCTGCGATCGCTTATAGCGGGGATCGCCCGTGGCGGATTTCAAGCAATGGAGCATGCGCGACACTTCACCCGGACCCCAGCGTTGGGCCCACTCAAACGGCCCGCCGGGGTAGTTGGTGCCCAATTTCATCGCTAAGTCGATATCAGCCCTGTCTGCAGTGCCTTCTTGCAGGGTGAGATAGGCCTCGTTGATGATCATGCACATAACGCGTGGCGTAACAAGTCCCACACGGTCTTCTACCCGTTCGAATTGAAACCCAAGGGTCTCTGATATTTTCTTGAGATTCTCAAATGCTGCATCGTGGCCCATGCTCATTTCCCATAATGGGCCATCAAGACAACCGGGCCAGGCATTCACCCCAGCAATTCGGGGAAGGTGTTCCATCAAACCCAATGAATGTGCCGTTTCACGAAGCGAAATGGTGTTGGCATGAAGGATGAAAAAGGATCCCGGATGGGTATGGGCCGCGTAAAAATGCAGCAATTCAGGGTGCTGGTCGAACGCCAGGTCGATGATCAGGTCCGCTGCCGCAAAATCCTCAGTCGCTAAATCCTCAGTCGCTAAATCCTCAGTCGCTAAATCCTTTGGTCTCGGGGTTTCTGTAAACACCAGTGAAGGTGATCCAGGATCCGAATTTTCAGCGAGCGCAGTGAGGAGTTTGCCGCGACGAGCAGCAGGACCGATGACCAAAATGTGCATGGCAGATGCTATATTTCCGCTAAAATACACAATAAGACACCACAGAATCATGAAATACATAAACACCCCCCATGCCCCGGCACCGATTGGCCCCTACAGTCAGGCCGTTGCGCACCACGGAATGCTGTTTATTTCCGGGCAAATAGCACTGGATCCGGAGACAGGAAGCATGATTCAGGATAACATCGAAGCCGAGGCCGAACAGGTGATGAAAAACCTTCAAGCGATCCTCACTGCGGCCGGTGCGTCTTTCCAATCCGTGCTGAAAACCACCATTTTGTTGTCCGATATGGCTCATTTTTCAGCAGTCAATACGATTTATGGCCGGTATTTCGAGGAGGGGCGGGTGCCCGCACGGGAGACTTTCGCCGCTGCAGGCTTGCCCCGACAAGCCAACATCGAAATATCGATGGTGGTGGCCCTACTTGACTGACGCACAGGGCAGACGATACTAATATATAATGTAATAACTCAGAAAAAACTATAAATTCATTCGAAATAAATTCGACCGAAAAATGTATGTGTTCAGCCCAATTATAATGGAATGGAACCGATGATGGAATGGAACCGATGATGGAATGGAACCGATGATGGAATGGAACCGATGATGGAATGGAACCGATGATGGAATGGAACCGATGATAGAATGGAACCGATGATGGAATGGAAGCGATTAAAGCAACCACACAGAAAATGAGCCCTCGGACTGCACTACTTCAATATGCTCTTGCAGGGTAGTAGCGAGCGACAGGCCTACATAATCGGGATGGATGGGGTGGGTTTTATGTGCCCGATCTACCAAAACCGCCACTTGCAGACGAAGGAAATAAGTATCCAAAAAGGGACGTAAGGCATGCAGTAATGTTTTCCCGGTGTGGGCCACATCGTCGACCACCACCACCACACCCTGGGTCCATGGCGCCAAATCAACCCCTATGTGCACTGAGTTTTCGGCCGGATTTGATTTATCCAAAATGATGTGGGTGACCTCCACAACGAGTTCAGGACTGATTCTCTTCAATTCATGCGCCAGTTGATCAGCAACATCTTCACCACCACAACGTACCCCAGCCAGCAGAATGCGTTTTTCCTCATCATTGCGTTCCAGGATCTGACAAGCCATGCGCCGAAGTGTTTGACGGCAACGATCAGGCGACAAAATGCAAGTTCCGCCTGGAAAGAGGCTCTTTGGAGATTCATGCGAAGGGTTATCGGTATTCACTTGCAGAAAATTTAGGAGCGAGCCGACAGATCTCGGTAGCGGTTGCGCCGAACGGCCGATTCGCCTTTGCGGCGACGAAGATTCTCCTCGTATTCCGTGTAATTGCCATCAAAATAATAAAATTCGCCTTGCCCTTCATAGGCCAGCATATGGGTGCACACACGGTCGAGAAACCAGCGGTCATGAGAGATAATAACTGCACAACCGGCGAAGTTTTCGATCGCTTCTTCCAGCGCACGAAGGGTATTGATATCGATGTCGTTGGTAGGCTCATCGAGCAAAAGCACATTTGCGCCCTGCCGCAAGGTCATCGCCAGGTGCACCCGGTTGCGTTCACCACCGCTCAATTCACCAATCTTTTTGCTCTGGTCGTTGCCGCTGAAATTGAATTTCGACAAGTAGGCCCTGGAATTTACTTGTCGATCCGCCAGAATCATGGTTTCAGTTCCACCGGTGACCACTTCAAACACCGACTTTTCGGGCAGAAGACCCTCGTGTGACTGGTCGACATACCCAATTTGTACGGTTTCACCCACCGTAAACGTACCCTGATCCGGTTTTTCTAGTCCCATGATCATCCGAAAAAGCGTTGTTTTTCCTACGCCGTTCGGACCAATAATACCCACCACACCTGCCGGAGGTAATGAGAAGTTGAGGTTTTGAATCAAGGGCCTATCGCCAAACCCCTTGAAAACGCCCACAGCATCAATCACATTCTGGCCCAGGCGTGGCCCCGGAGGGATAAACAACTCCAATTTTTGCTCTTTCTCGGCCACATCCTCATTCAATAAGTTTGAGTAGGCGTTGAGGCGCGCCTTAGATTTTGCATGACGGGCCTTTGGGGCCATACGCACCCACTCCAACTCCCGTTGAAGGGTTTTCTGTCGTTTGCTTTCACTCTTCTCCTCCTGTGCGAGGCGCTTCGACTTCTGTTCCAGCCAGCCGCTGTAATTGCCTTCAAAAGGAATGCCCTCACCCCGGTCGAGTTCAAGAATCCAACCGGCCACCTTATCCAAGAAATAGCGGTCGTGGGTAACGGCGATGACCGTGCCTTTGTAGCGTTGCAGGTGTTGTTCGAGCCAATCGATGCTTTCCGCGTCGAGGTGGTTGGTCGGCTCGTCGAGCAAAAGCACATCCGGTTCTTGCAACAGCAGTCTACACAGCGCAACCCTTCTGCGCTCACCGCCAGAAAGTACGGAGATGAGGGTGTCGGCAGGGGGGCACATCAAGGCTTCCATAGCGAGCGAAAGACGGTGGTCGATTGTCCATGCATCGGCCGCGTCGAGCTGCTCCTGAACCTCGGCCTGTCGTGCCAACAACTTATCGAAATCCGCGTCGGGCTCCCCAAAGGCAATGCTGATTTGCTCGAACTCATTCAACATATCCATGATGGGCTGAACACCCTCCTGCACCACCTCTCGAACCGTTTTGTTCGGGTCTAATTGGGGCTCCTGTGGAAGATAGCCGGCACTATATCCTGGTGAAAATACCACTTCACCTTGGTAGGAGCTATCAATGCCGGCGATGATGCGCAACAAGGTCGACTTACCCGCACCATTGAGGCCGAGTACCCCAATCTTGGCACCGTAAAAGAAGGAAAGATAAATATTTTTGAGGATGGTTTTCCCGGTTGGAATCGTTTTACTGACTCCCGCCATGGAAAAAATGATTTTGTGGTCGGCCATAAAAGAAAATAAAGAATGCAAATATCGTGATTAAAGCCCAACGGATTGGAATATTAAGGCCGACAAATGCCAGACAGGGGGGTGAAAAAAATTGACTTAAGGGTACGCAGTTCGATTATGAGCGCTGGTCAGCCAATCCACGGCTTTGTCAGCAATTCGAAACGATGCCCCTTGGTTTTGGGCAAACCACTGGGATAGTTCAGCCCGAATTCTGAGGGGTTCCCCCTCCTGACTCAAAGACCGCCAAGCGAGGCAAAACGACTCTTGATCCTGTGCGCAAAAAGCCCATTGATGTGCCAATAGGGTATGCGCTTCAGCAAATCGGTGGTAATTAGGACCAAATCCGACGGGTATACCGTAGACGGCTGGCTCAAGTATGTTGTGAATGCCCATCCCGAAGCCACCCCCAACCCAGGCGATATTGGCGTAGCGGTACAGGCGCGACAGCATACCCATCCGATCGATCCATAAGATCCGTGCTTCCGCGGCCATTGAGCGGTCGGCCTTAGACCATCGGATCATGCGGCCCGTTAAACCATAAAATTGATTGATCAACTCATCGATGCGTTCCGTATTGGGATGATGAGGCACCAAAATCAACTTTATCAGTTGCCCTTGGGCATCAGCCATCAAGGTTTTTAAGCTGTCTAATAGGAGTTCTTCATCCTTGGGCCAGGTACTTCCGGCCACCACCACACGGGCACCTGAGCTGAAAGCATCGAGAATGGGGTCGGAAAACGACTCATCACGGATCTTCATCACCCGATCAACACGGGTATCTCCGTTGATGCTGACCCGTTCAATGCCCAATGCGCCAAGTAGGGCCGCTGATTCAGCATTGAGCACAAAAAAATGAGTGACCGCCTCCAGCATTTCCCCCCAAAATCGGGCTGTAGGTCTTCGAAAAAAGGGCTGTGAGCGGCGAAAAGGAGCGGAAATCACCCACAATGGGATTCCAGCGCGGCGGTGAGCCCTATAAAAATGGTACCAGTACTCGTATTTAACAAATAGGCTGAGGTCGGGGCGTACCATCTCCATCCAGCGGGCTACATTCGATGGCTTATCTTCAGGCAGAAAAACAATGCCGTCTGCTCCCGTATAGGTTTTGTGCAGCTGGTAGCCAGAAGGCGAAAAGAAGCTCACCAAAATATAGAGGTCAGGTATACGTTCCCTTAACGCATCAAGAATCGGCCGGCCTTGTTCGAATTCACCGGCAGAGGCCGCATGAAGCCACAGCACCCTTCGATCCCCCCGCTTTTGCTGCCACTCCGACAAGCTCGCCCACACCTGCTTTCGCCCGAGTACCCATTGACGCGCGCGATGATTCCCCAACAGTGCGGCGAGTCGAACGCCAGCGCCATATCCCCATATCCCTAAATCATAAAGCAAGCGCATCTGGGGTCAAAAAAAGTTGACCTCCTTTTCGGCCCTGCGGTATAAGGGTAAAATCCAACCCGCACGAAGTCCCCAAAGCGCATCGCGCCGCAGTCTGTGGTCGGGCAGGCCCGTGTCGTAGTTCACTGTCCGCCTATTTCGGGTTTGTGCTAAATGACCCTCCAGCCGTATGAAATAGTTGATGCGCCGATTCGGGGCATAATGGATATAGCCCAAGGAAGGGCTCAAACAAAGGCCATTGCTGAGTCGGTCGTAGCCACGCTTGTATTCGGCCGACAGCTGGGGGCTGTTCAGCACCGGGGTCTCAATTCTTATCTTGTGTTGCATCATTCCGATCCCCAGTTCCAAGCTGAGCCCGCGGTTGGGTTTGGCAGGATCAATCGGAATCAGGCGACCCATACGGGCCGACATCAACCAGCCAAACATCCGCAGACGATAATCCTCGAAAACCCCATCGCGCGTGATGATATCGCCCGATTCGGTGGCAATATTCGAGAAAATGTCTTGCTCCCGAACACTGCTGCTGAATAAATGCGTGATGTTGCCACCAAAGAGCCATTTACCCCGGGCAATCCAGCCAAACTCAAGGCCTACTTGCCCCGCCACTCCAAAACGCGCGGCCAAATCACCCGCCGGCATCAGGACCCCCATATGGGTCTGAACCGAACTGATGGAAAGAGGTGTGGCCGCTATGATCGGTTTTCGGAGATTGGGTATGCGTGGGGTATTGGTGGGTGAAAAGCCCGCTTTAGGGGGGTGTTGACCCACGCATGGCGAGGGTAGAGCGCCAAGGGCGGTCACCAAACACACCAAGCCTAAACGGATTCCGCGGGATAATGGGGATAAAGAGGAAAAGAAGGATAAGGGGGAAAAGGAAGCAAAGCGGGAAATTGGCGTACAATGGAAGATCATGAATCCTTGATTTCGGATAAGCGATGGGGACGTGTTTTTAGTTAGCCGGCTAAAGGCAGGAGAATGCGCATGCATGTGCCTTTGCCCGGTTCTGACTTATGCACAAAGATGCGGCCTTTGTGGTATTTCTCAACAATGCGACGCGCCAAAGCCAATCCCAAGCCCCATCCCCGCTTACGGGTGGTGATCCCCGGCTGAAAAACCGACATATGTTGGGTAGCAGGAATCCCCCTACCCGTATCAATCACATCACACGCAGCATGTCGACCCTGTTTTCCCAGCACAACGCGCAAGGTGCCTTCACCACCCATCGCATCCACCGAGTTCTTGGTCAGATTTTCTACCACCCATTCAAAAAGGGCCTGATTCAGCATGACAGGAAGAGCGGTCGTTCCCTCAGACAGCTCAATCCGGGCATTGCCGCCAATACGGCCATCGAGGTAGGCCACCGCACGCCGTACAGAATCGCGCAAATCTATGCTTTCTAGGCTAGGGGTCGATCCAATACGCGAAAAGCGCTCCGTAATGGTTTGGAGTCGATCCAAATCGCGCCCCACTTCGGTGGTAATTTGACCTTGAAAGGGATCGCTCGATTCTTCAGCTTGGGCCTTCAACACCTCATGCCAGGCCAGCAGACTGCTGATGGGGGTACCCAACTGATGGGCGGTTTCCTTAGCCATCCCCACCCACAGGAATTCTTGTTCGTAGCGTCGGTTGAGGCTAAAGGCAAGGTAGCTCACCAGCAAAAACACCACAATCAAACCGAGTTGTAGGTAGGGATATAGACGAAGTTGACGCAACAAACGGGAGTCCTTGTAGAAGACAAACTGGTGGATGCCTTCCGCAGGCTCTATGGCGATGGGCTCATGTTGCCCACGCATCACCAGAAGCTCCCGCTCCAGATAACCTGGATGTCGTAGCTCCGACGAGTCGATGTTCAGCGCCGACAATATCCGAAACTCTTCATCGGTGAGGATCACAGGAATCTGGGTGTTATCGCGGATGATATCCAGCAAAAAATCCACGTTTTGCCCTTCCAGCGCTCCGCCTGAACCCAGCTCTTTGGTTGCGCGCGACCACATTTGAATCTTTTTCTCCTCCTCCGTACGCAGTTGGCGTACCACCCGCTCCGTGTAAATCAGAGAAAATACCCCAAGCAGCAAGGCACAAACCAGCAATACGATTTTCCAGTTGTTTTTTCGGTAATAGGCGGAGATCATGGGCAGATCATGGGGTGATGCATAGGCTGTTCAAGCGAAGATCTATGGGGTGATCTAGAAGTGAACTTGCCGGGATCATTGGGATGAGCGTTCAAATATACGCCCAAATAACGGAATCGAAGGGCGACTATTGCCGTGCCAGTGCACGCAGGGTTTTCAGCATAGAATCGGGCGTCACAGAAATGCTGTCGATACCCTCTTCAACCAAAAATTCAGCGAAATCTGGAAAATCAGATGGGCCTTGCCCGCAGATTCCGACCTTCGTTCCGTGATCATGCGCGGTACGGATCAGGTGGGCGATGGCTCGTTTCACTGCGGGGTTGCGTTCGTCGTAGAGGTGTGCCACCAGTGCCGAATCGCGGTCGAGGCCCAACATCAATTGGGTAAGGTCGTTCGAACCAATCGAAAAGCCGTCGATATGCGGAGCAAACAGATCGGCCAGCAGGATGTTGGAAGGCAATTCCGCCATCAAATAAATCTCCAATCCATTCTCACCCCTTCTAAGGCCAAAATCGGCCATGGTTTCGTATACCTTGAGCAACTCCTCCACGGTGCGGCAGAAAGGAATCATGACCACCACATTCGTTAGCCCCATTTTTTCACGCACCCTTTTGATGGCTTTAATTTCCATGCCGAAAGCCTCGCGGTAGCCCGGGGCATAATAACGCGAAGCCCCGCGCCACCCGATCATCGGGTTTTCTTCATCGGGTTCGAAGTGTTGCCCACCGAGGAGGTTCTTATACTCATTGGTTTTGAAGTCAGACAGGCGCACAATCACCTTATGGGGGTGAAATGCGCAAGCAATCCGGGCAATTCCATAGCTGAGTTTCTTCACGAAAAAGGTTTCCTCATCAGGAAATCCACGGATAATGCGTTCAATTTCAGCAGTGAGTGCCGGGTCATTCAGGCGTCGGTGTTCGAGCAAGGCCTGGGGATGAACTTTAATGTAGTTGTTGATAATGAATTCCTCGCGGGCAAGGCCCACCCCCGAGTGAGGCAGGGCAGCAAACTTAAAGGCGATATCGGGTGAGGCCACGTTGAGCATTACAGGGGTCGACACCACGGGAACCTGATCGAGCCGGGTCTCCAGTTTATCAAAAGGAATATGGCCTGAGTACACTTGGCCAGAATCGCCCTCGCAACAGGCGATGGTTACCGCTTGACCGTCATGCAGTAAATCGGTGGCGTTCCCGCATCCCACTATGGCGGGTAACCCCATCTCGCGGGCCACGATGGCCGCGTGACACGTTCTCCCCCCTTTGTTGGTCACAATGGCCGATGCTTTTTT
>SYHW01000052.1 GCA_005799065.1 Bacteroidota bacterium | reverse complement strand
CCTCCTCGCTTCGAAAAGCGGCTCCAAATAGGGCTTTATATTTGGGGGTTTCTGCTATTTTTCTTACCGCATCGGGCAGGGTTTGGTGCATTTCGATGGGGTCTTGTATGGGCAATAGAACTTGTTCACGAAGACTTGGCGTTCTTCCGTCCCAGAAAAATCGGGTGTGCCAAGTGAGGTTAAACAAAGCCATGCTGTTGCGCGATCCTTCAATTCCATCGATCCCCTTACTGTAGCGTAGAAGCGAGTCGCTGAATGCAAAATTCAGTCGGTGACAGCTCCCGCAAGCTTGGGTGTTGTCGCCACTGAGTTTTTTTTCGTAGAACAGGTGTCGGCCGAGTTCCACCCCCTGCAAGGTTAGGGGGTTGCTGGTTGGAAGGACTGGTGGAGGAAAAAAGGGTTTATTTACCCAGTTGAAAGGGGTGGGTTCTGGGTATTCTTTGGGGACTGGGGGGCTATTGGGTTGGCAAGACCAGGCCCCTGTTGCCATCAAGAAATAAACGATGATTCTCATCCACAACTTTACGGATTTAGGGTTGTCGATGACTTGGATAAAAGCGAGGCTGTGGATAGACATAGGGTGGGTGTAGGAAAATTCTTTTTATTGGCTATGTCCGACTTTTAGGTAATGGGTTGATCACATATAAGTGAACCCGTTTACCTACTGAGTGAATTCAAATATTCCCTGCATATTTTCATGTAAAATCGGTGCTATCGCGTCGCCGAGTGTACTGTGGGTGAAAAATGAGGAGTCGGAAATGAGGTGTGCGTGCGGCTCGTTGAACAAACGATCGATGTACATATTGACCCTTATGGCGGTAGATTTTCCATCCTGGTGCTGTATGTCGAGTGTCGGCGAGCTGATCGTACTGAGGAGATCGTCGCGGCCGATGTGGTAGCTGTAGCCGCGGTTTTGGGAAGCCGTATTGCGGTAGCGTCCTTCAAGCTTAAAGAATATATACCCTGCATTCCATCCCCAGTGCATGAGCCCCCCATTCATTAGGCTAAGTCCATGTTCATTGGGCCATAATGCCGGATCTGCATGGTTATCGGCCGAGTCTACCCCCAATGTAAAGCATAGGCGGGTATAAGCGCCTACAGGGATATCGGTGATTCTGAGGGTGTCTGGTTGATTGGATTGGGCCTTCACCAAAAAATAGGAGGAGCTACTGACCCAAGACCCATCGGGTTTTTGGAACGATGGCTTTCCGAGGTAGTAATCGAGCACGTCGACTCCTATTGCGTTATTGAGGGTATTGTATTGAACATCGCCTAATTGCAGTCGTTGAGCACCAAATCGGTGGTCGATGATGAGATCGATTGAGGTCGGGTCGGGTTGGGGAACAGGAACTGGGCGTGGATCACAGCTGTGGAGCAGGCCAATGGCCAAAAACAAGAGCAGGGATTTATTTGGTTTCATCATCGGGTTGGTTTTCGCTCCACACTACCTGCATGTCTTTGCTGCTGGTGAGCAGCAGACGAGTGGGATTGGGTACAAAGGTAAGACGGAAGTTGTTTCCTGCTCCGTTTTCGAGAACTACGCCCGATGTGCCATCGGTTTCATAGGTATCGGTTTCTGCTAAGTATTCATAGTGGTTCGCAACATAGGCCGTTGGAATGAGGTGGGGTATTTCGGGCGCTAGTTTTTTATGTATTCGAATGAGTATAGGCGCGATGATTCCCTGATACCGTCGGTTGAAGGTGTCCTCATAGTCATGGAGGTCGTCTTCTAAATCGTCGTATTGGGGATCGTTGAAGGCCATTGCGTGCAGCTCATTGCGCAGCTCGATGAGGTCGATGAGATCGCTGTTTAGTCGTTTGTAACTCATACACAAATATAGGTATTAAGATTATTTTTTCCTTGATGCTATTTATATTGTTATTCTATCTATATTGGCATCTTTAATTTTGTCTGCTTATTTAACTTTTTTTCACGATGGATATTAAACTGATTTTCGGTCGAAATATGGTGCGCTTTCGTAGGAAGCTCGGCTTCACACAGCAGCAATTGGCTGTTCGATTGGGTATAGCGCGGGCTACTGTGGGGGCGTACGAACAGGGTAGGGCCGCCCCTCCATTGGAGGTGATGGGTCAACTGGCCGATTGCTTCGGCTGTTCGGTCGATGAGTTGGTGAAGGAGGCGGCTGTTCGTCTGCCTGGTGGGGTTCGTCATACTGATCCAGCGGGCGAACGGCTACGGGTGTTGTCTGTGGCAGTAGATGGGGTCGATCAACGCGAACAGATTACCTTGGTGCCTGTTCAGGCAGCGGCTGGCTACCTCGAGGGCCACCGGGATCCCGATTTCGTAGCCCGTCTTCCTCAATTTATGCTTCCAGTTTCGGAGCTGAATCCGAACCGGTCCTACCGTATGTTTCAGATTAAGGGTGATAGCATGCGTCCCCTCCCCGATGGGTCGTACCTCATTGCGGAATTTGTACGCGATTGGCAGCAGTTGCGCGACTATCAATGCTGTGTTGTGGTGTCTACTGGTGAAGGAGTAGTATTTAAGCGCATCAAAAACCATCTCAATGAAGGTTTTTTGGAGTTGATATCAGATAATCCAGCTTATCAGCCCTATCGGATGACGGCCGATCAGCTTCTCGAGGTATGGCGGGTTAAGGCTTATCTGAGTTTTGATTTGCCAGATCCACATCGCAGCTCTACCGACGAGGCAGGGGAGCTTCTGGGTCGCTTGCGTCAGCTGCTGGATCAGTATGTTCCGCAGCAAAATACGGGTCGGGGTTGGGCTTAAACGTTCTTCGTGATGTATGTGCAGGTTCACAGCGGATTCAGTCTGCGGTATGGGGTTTTGTCGCCCGTTCAAATTCTCGAGCAGGCCAGGGAGGCGGGAGTCGACTGCGTAGCCCTCACCGACATCAACAGTACGGCGGCCATACTCGACTTTGTGCGCTTGGCGCCTTCCTACGGCGTAAGGCCTCTGGCTGGGGTCGACATACGCGTTCGCAACCGACCACATTATCTGATTTTGGCCTGCAATAACGCCGGTTATGTTGAAGTCTGTGTGTACCTGAGCAACATACTCCAAGGCAAGATTCAGCCCGGGTATCGCGCACCCCGATTCCAAAATGCAGTGGTGGTCTATTCCCTATCCGTTTGGAATGGGCATCAGCTCGCAGAGCATGAATTTTTGGGTGTAGAAATCCGTGACTTGTCGCGCTGGCGTCTGATTTCTTGTCGTGTTCCACCGGGTAAGGCTCTTGCCATTCAACCCATGACTTTTCGTGATCGTGCCGATTGGAATGCACACCGTCTGCTGCGGTCGATCGACCAAAACTGCCTGCTCAGTAAGTTACCCCCCGATGACCCTGCTCCCGATACCCATAGCTGGATGCCACTAGACCAATTTACGGAGGCCTACCATGCGTTTCCCGACCTCATCTACCAAACACGATGCCTAACCGATCGCTGTCGCATTCATTTTGAATTCGGGCAACAATACCCCCACAAAAACCAGCAGACCTATACTTGCCAGGAGGAACTCGACTTTCGGCTCTTGCGTCGGTTGTGCAGTCTCAACCTGCCGCGCTTCTACCCCAGAGCATCCGAACAGGTGGTCGCTAGGCTGGAAAAGGAGTTGGAAATCATCAGGCAAAAGCGCTATGTATCTTATTTTCTCATCAATTGGAAAATATTGAAATATGCCCGCAGTTGCGGCTTCTTTTATGTAGGTCGGGGCAGTGGTGCCAACAGCCTGGTGGCTTATTTGCTTCAAATTACCCAAGTCGACCCCATCGAATTGGACCTTTATTTCGAGCGGTTCATCAACCTCTACCGCCGCAATCCGCCCGATTTCGATATTGATTTTTCCTGGAAGGAACGCGACAGGGTCATCGCTTACATTTTTAATCGTTTCCCCAATGTTGCTCTTTTGGGCACATACGTCACGTTTCAGTATCGGGCCTTGGTTCGTGAACTGGCCAAAGTACTGGGTTTGCCTTCCCATGAAACTGAGGCATTGGCGCGTGGACGGTCGGCAGGCGGTGGCGACGACCGTACCATACGCCTCATACTGCAATATGCATCGCGGCTCAACGGGCTCCCTAATTACTTGGGCATACATGCAGGCGGAATTCTGATTACCCAAGATCCGATACAACATTTTAGCGCCACCTTTATGCCCCCCAAGGGATTTCCCACTACCCAATTCGACATGAATATTGCAGAAGATGCGGGTTTGCATAAATTCGATATACTAAGCCAGCGTGGATTGGCCAAAATCACCGACGCACTCACCTTGATTGCCCAAAATCGTCCTGGTGAAGCCCCGATCGACCTCTACAAGACCGAGCTATTCAAAAACGACAGAGCTACCCAGCGTCTCGTTCGTGAGGCCCGCACTATAGGGTGTTTTTATGTGGAGTCGCCGGCTATGCGTATGCTGATGTGTAAACTTCAAGTACAGGATTATTTGGGCTTGGTGGCTGCTAGTTCGGTGATCCGCCCGGGGGTTGCCCGTTCCGGGATGATGCAAACCTATATTCTCCGCTGCCGATTTCCCGAGCGCCGCCGCGAAGCACCCGCTGTTTTACTCGAAATCATGCCCGAAACCCATGGTGTGATGGTCTATCAGGAAGATGTGATTCGGGTGGCTCATTGCTTCGCGGGATTAACCTTGGCTGAAGCAGATGTGCTCCGCAGGGGGATGAGTGGCAAGTTCCGGAGTCGCGATGAGCTCGAGCAGGTTAAGTCACGCTTTTTTGAGGGATGCCGTGTGCGGGGGCACGCTCCCGAATTGGGCCGTGAGGTGTGGCGACAAATCGAAAGTTTTGCAGGCTACGCCTTTGCTAAGGGTCATGCTGCATCCTATGTGGTGGAGAGCTACCAGAGCCTTTATCTGAAGGCACATTATCCGCTGGAATATATGGTGGCCACCCTGCGCAATGGAGGTGGATTCTACAGCACGGAGCATTATCTGCACGAAGCGATGCGTCTGGGAGCACAGGTTTCTGCACCCTGCGTACAACTTAGTGCGGGTGAAATTGGGTTGTGTGGCCGTGAAATCCGCCTTGGATTGCTGATGATCCGGGGTATTCATGAAGATTTTGTAGCGCGGCTGTTAATCGAACGGAAGCGAGGAGGTCCTTTTGAAGATCTCCCTGATTTTTGTCGACGACTTTCACCACCGCGCGAGCAGCTCGTTCTTTTGGTGCGCATAGGGGCCTTTCGGTTTACCCGACAATCTAAAAAAGCACTGATGTGGGAAGCCCATTTGCATACCTCAGAAAGGGGATCCACACCCTCTTCTTCCGGTACGCTGTTTTGCCAAGATTTATTGCCTACGCCCGATTTGCCTCAATTGGAAGAGGCAGACCATGAATCTGCTTTTGAAGAGTATGAGCTGCTCGGTTTTCCGCTGAGTAGTCCGTTTAGTCTTCTTTTAGGCACCCCGCCGGCTGGAATTTTTTCGACCGACCTGAAGGCGCATTGCGGACGCGTGGTGGTGGTCAATGCCTATTTGGTGAGCATCAAAGATACCCGGACAGTGAAGGGCGATCGCATGCAGTTTGGTACGTTTATCGACCAGCGCGGCGACTACATCGACACGGTTCACTTTCCTCCAGTGGTTGCGCGATATCCTTTTCGGGGCCCTGGTGTATATCATCTGTTGGGGCGGGTAACCGAAGAATTGGGGTTCTACAGCCTCGAGGTGCAGCGGATGGAATTGTGGCCAAGAATCCCTGATCCCCGTTTTGCCGACGCACCCCACCACGCCGGTTTGCCTGAGTCCCATCCCGTCGCCTTTTCAGCAGAACCCCATCCCGTCGCCTTTTCAGCAGAACCCCATCCCGTCGCCTTTTCAGCAGAATCCCATCCCGTCGCCTTTTCAGCAGAATCCCATCCCGTCGCCTTTTCAGCAGAATCCCATCCCGTCGCCTTGCCAGCAGAATCCCATCCCGTCGCCTTGCCAGCAGAATCCCAAACCGATGAACGTTATGCAACCACAGCCAGAATCTCATGAATCCTCAGACAGTGTTTGGGGCGCAAGAACAGTTCTTCATCTCGACCTCGACACATTTTTTGTTTCCGTTGAGCGTTTGATCGACAGCCGTCTCAACAATAAGCCGGTGTTGGTGGGTGGTATGAGCGACCGCGGAGTAGTGGCCTCGTGCAGCTATGAAGCCCGTCGTTTTGGCATACATTCTGGCATGCCGATGAAAATGGCCCGTCATTTTTGTCCAGAAGCCATCGTGATCCGCGGCAATACGGCGCAATACACGGAATACAGCAAAGCAGTAACGGATATTGTATCGGCCGCTGTACCCATACTGGAAAAATCTTCGATTGATGAGTTCTATGCCGATTTAAGTGGTATGGATCGTTTTTTTGGTTGCACACGCATGGCCCAAGACTTGAGGAAGAGGGTTATGCGTGAAACAGGATTGCCGATTTCCTGTGGCCTATCGATCAACAAAACCGTATCAAAAATAGCAACAGGCGAAGCAAAGCCAAACAATGCCCGAGCCGTGGTGCGCGGAACGGAAAAGACCTTTTTGGCGCCTCTTTCGGTCCGAAAAATCCCGATGGTAGGCGAAAAAATGCATCATTCCCTGCGTGGTTTAGGCATACAACACATACACACCCTGCAACATATGCCACCCGACTTGCTTCAGCGGGTGTTCGGGCAATCAGGATTGCAGCTGTGGAAAAAGGCCAATGGTGAAGATCATGCCCCGGTTGTGCCGTTTAGCGAGCGCAAATCGATCTCTACTGAGCGCACCTTTGAACGCGACACCACCGATCTGCAAAAAATAAAGGGAATCCTCACGGCTATGACGGAAAATTTGGCCTTTCAGCTCCGTAGGGGCGGACGATTATGCGCTTGTGTGGCGGTCAAAATTCGGTACTCCGACTTTCAGACGGTGAGCATGCAAAAGCAGATTGCCTACAGCAGCGCCGATCATGTGTTGATTCCGTTGGTGGGCGAACTATTTCAACGCCTCTACAACCGCCGGATGTTGATTCGCTTGGTGGGTGTGCGTTTCAGTGATTTGGTTTCGGGTGGTGTGCAACTGCGGTTATTCGAACAAGTGCCGCAGGCACATCAACTCTATGAAGCCATGGACCGCATGAGGGAGCGCTTCGGGGACCGTGCCGTGGTTCGGGCTTCTGGACTTATGGCGCGCACCATCGGGCGTGAAAATCCTTTCAACGGAGAACCGCCACCTTTGTTGGCCAATCGAAGGCTATGATTAATGAAAGAATGGAGATGAAAGAACAGAGAAAATGACCGGGTTTTGATTAGCCCAATGCAGCGAGCACATCACCCAAGCCACCACCATTGTGCACCTCAGAAAAACCATCCTGTTCCAAAATATGCTGCGCCATACGGCTACGCCCACCACTTTTGCAGTATACAATAATAGGGGTACTGCATGCCCGTAGCTCATCGGTCCGATAGGAAAGCTCTTCTACAGGGATGTGCATAGCGCCGGGTGCGTGGCCATCTTGAAATTCACTCATCGAACGAACATCGAGCAGCGTAGCACCTGGCTGACGCAATAAATCAGATAATGGGTTCATAAGTGATCATAGATTTGATACAAATATCTGCAATTGAGTGTAGAAATGATTGTGCGGAAGAATTCATTGGCCATAACCGTAATGCTGATCCCACCACGATCTCAAACGATCCAGCATTTCGTTTTCTCGAGCGTTGTTGCCGGGCTGAAAAAAGCGTTTGCCTGAGATGGAATGAGGCAAAAACTCCTGAGTGGCAAAACTTCCCTTGCCGTGGTGACTGTAAACATAATTCTGGCCATAGCCCAGGTCCTTCATTAATCGGGTAGGGGCATTGCGCAAGGAGAGAGGGACCTCTAAATCGCCCGTTTCTCCTACACAGCGCAGCGCCTCTTCGATGGCCATATACGAAGAATTGCTTTTCGGACAACAAGCGAGGTAGGTCACCAATTGCGCAAGAATGATCCTCGATTCGGGATACCCCACTTTGTGCACCGCATCAGAAGCCGATACCGCCATCATAAGAGCCAGGGGTTGGGCATGGCCGATATCTTCCGAGGCCAAAATAATCAAGCGACGGGCAATAAACATCAGATCTTCCCCGCCAGAAATCATCCGGGCCAGGTAATAAACAGCCGCGTTGGGGTCGCCCCCACGAACAGATTTAATCAGTGCCGAAATGAGGTCGTAGTGTAGATCGCCCTTGCGGTCATATCGGATACTCATATGTTTGGCAGCCGTTTCTACCATTTGATCGCTGACCGCCAACGAAGCTCCGGGCCCAGGGGAGCAATTGGTCTGCACCACGACCTCCAATAAATTGAGTAATCTACGGGCATCGCCACCCGATAATCGAATCAAAGACTGCGATTCGATAAGACTGACTTTACGTTCACGGAGCCAGGCATCCTCGCGCAGCGCGCGTTCGAGCACCTGCATTAAATCATCCGATGACAGCGATTCAAGCACATAAACCTGGCAGCGACTCAGTAAGGCTTGATTTACTTCAAAAGACGGGTTCTCTGTAGTCGCGCCAATAAGCGTCAAAGTTCCATGCTCAACGGCGGGCAGCAGTGCATCCTGTTGTGCCTTATTGAAACGGTGGATTTCATCCACAAAAAGAACAGGAGGGAAAAGCCCCCTTCCCCGTTGCACAAGCTGTCGAATATCGCGCACCCCTGCATCTACTGCCGACAGAATTTCCAGAGGACGATCAGTGGCTTTGGCTAAAAGTCCGGCGAGTGTGGTTTTGCCCGTTCCTGGTGGCCCCAATAAAATCATGGAGTGGATCGACTTTAATCCGATCAATCGACTCAGCACACCTCCAGTCCCTAAAAGCGCCGATTGCCCTACAAATTGACCAATTTCGCGGGGTCGCATACGATCAGCCAATGGGGTGAAACTCATGACACAAACATAATAACTTTGCAGCGCCCATGATGGAAATAATACCAACGCGCGATGGTTCATACACCCTCCAATCAACGCGTTTCGAAGCTACCTACCACAGCACGCATGGAGCTCTGACCGAAGCGCGTCATGTGTTTTTGGAGGCAGGTCTGCAGTACGTGGTCGAAAAAATGCGTCATGATCGGGTCGAATCCGAGATCCTGCAACTGATTGAAGTGGGGTCAGGAACACTCATGAATGCTGGGGTAGCGTTCGACCACGCGCAGAAGCACGGGTTAAAAATTAACTATACCGGATTGGAATTGGAACCACCCGATCAGCACTTATTGCTCGAATACTGGAATTCACATCCTGCAGAGCTTAGGCCTGCGTGCTGGCAAGATTTGATGGTCATGTATCCTGAATTATCCAGCGAGGAGCCGCACTATTTAGGAGAGCAGCAGATTCAGATTTTTCGGGTAGATGCTCGTCAGTGGGAGGGACCGAAGAATCAAGCGCATCTCATCTTTTTTGATGCATTCTCCCCAGAGGCGCAACCCGAGTTGTGGGATGAATCGTTTCTAGCCCGGGTAGTCTCTTGGATGCGACCCGGTGGAAGTTTGGTCACCTATTGTGTAAAAGGGGAGGTGCGCCGTAGATTCATAGCCTTGGGATGTGCGGTTGAAAAATTACCCGGACCACCGGGCAAACGCGAGATGTTACGCGTGCATAAACCAATTTAGATGTTACGGCTGCATAAACCAATTTAGACGTCATGTTCATACTATTTCGAAGGTTTTTGTTTTTGTTCAACCCAGAAACGGCACACCATTTAGCCATGGCTGTCCTGCAATTATTCTCGTCTTTCCGTCCAATACATTTTCTACTTCGTGGTTGTCGTACAAGAGTCACTGACCCGGTGGTGGTTGCGGGTCTTCAATTTCCCAATCGTGTCGGACTTGCTGCCGGATTTGATAAAAATGCCCGCTACCTGAGGGCCGCGCATGCCTTAGGCTTTGGTCATGTTGAAGTGGGTACCATCACACCTCGCCCTCAGGCAGGCAATCCAAAACCGCGTCTATTTCGTTTGCCGAGCGCTCAGGCGCTCATCAACCGAATGGGTTTCAATAATGATGGGATGGAAATGATTGTGAAGAGAATCAAGAACAGGCCAGCCGGTCTCATCCTGGGATGTAACCTTGGAAAAAATAAGGACACACCGCTTCATGAGGCCCATGTCGATTACCTATCGGTTATGCAGTGTTTTTATGGTGATGTTGATTACTTCACCGTCAATGTCAGTTCGCCCAACACCCCCCAACTCAGGCAGCTCCAGGAATCGGCCTGGCTCAACAAAATTCTGGATCCTTTGGTCGATTATCGACGCCAACAAAAAATCCATAAGCCGATTTTTTTAAAAATTGCCCCAGATCTTGAGGATGATCAGATTCGGGAAGTGGCCGATGTCGCTGTGGCCGCTGGGATTGATGGGATCATTGCCACCAACACCACCATCAATCGATCGGCGCTCATGGCACGCGAACAAAAACGCGCCGCACAATATGGAGAAGGAGGGTTGAGCGGTGCTCCGCTTACCGAGCGTGCCCATCAGCTAACCCAATCTCTTGTATCGGCGTTGGATGGACGTTTACCTGTTTTGGCATCCGGCGGGATCATGAGTGCTGAAATCGCCGAATCCCGCTTCAATTCGGGGGCTTCCCTGATTCAGTTGTACACCGGTTTTGTTTACTCTGGTCCCGAACTCATCTATCGGATCGCACGGTTAAGCCGTGGAAAAACCGGCGCTCAACCTGTAGAAAAACTAGTGCTTAGCCTGTAGAAAAACTAGCGCTTAGCCTGTAGAAAAACTAGCGCTTAGCCTTAATGCGGGCCGCTTTGCCCTTAGCCTGACGCAAATAGAAAATACGTGCACGGCGCACCACGCCACGCGTTAGTAAGTCGACTTTCTCGATGAAAGGAGAGGCTACCGGAAATATGCGCTCTACACCTATGCCGTTCGACATTTTGCGAACCGTAAAGGTTTCTGTGGCCGCTGAACCACGACGCTGTAAAACAATACCTTGGAAAACCTGTATGCGCTCTTTATTGCCTTCACGGATTTTATAGTGAACCGCAACAGTATCCCCAGAGCGGAAAGCGGGAAGTGAGCGTTCGAGTGTATTGTCTTGTTCAACGAATGTCAGCAGATCCATGGTCGATTTTTTACAGGGTGCAAAGATACAAAAAAAGATTTACACATCACCCTGGTCAAAGAGCAAATCTGGTCGACGGGCTTTTGTTCGGTTGAGCGCTTGTTCGTTTCGCCAAGCATCGATTTGGGCTTCGTGTCCTGAACGCAATACTTCGGGAACTTCCCAATCGCGGTAGACCGCTGGGCGGGTGTAAACAGGAGCCGACAATAGACCGTCTTGGAACGAATCACTGAGGGCAGACTGAACATCCCCCAGCACGCCGGGCTGCAAGCGGGTAATGGCATCTGCCAAAACAGCAGCGGGTAATTCACCTCCGCTGAGCACGTAATCGCCTATGGAGATTTCCATGGTGCAAAGGTTTGTACGTACGCGTTCATCGACCCCTTTATAGTGTCCGCACAGGATGATCAGGTTATGGACAAGGGCTAAACGATGACAAATATTCTGCGTGAGCGACTGTCCATCCGGACTCATGAAAATGACTTCATCATATGTTCGTGCCGCCTTGAGTGCGGTTATGCAACGGTCGATGGGTTCTATCCCCAATACCATACCAGATCCGCCCCCATAGGGAGCATCATCGATTTGCCGGAACTTTCGCGTGCTGTAATCATGTAAGTCATGGGTTTGAATATGCACAATTCCCTTCGTCTGTGCACGATGAACAATACTGTGCTCCAAAAAACTGCTGATCAAAGCCGGCACGGCACTGATAATATCAATTCTCATGATCCGATTGATACAATTCTCGAAGTCCCCCCGGTGGATCGAGCACGATGATGCGCTCCAAAGGGTCGACTGACTTTATAAACGAGGGTTGATAGGGGCACAGCCAGCGGCCCCATGGCTCTGCGATTTCCAGCATGATTTGTCCGGGTAATTGCTGAACATCGAACAGTTGAGCGCCATCTATAGGGTTCTCGTCTACCAATTCGACACGAAAACCTTTATAATCCGACAGAGTATCAAGGGTTGATTTGGATGGAGCAGCGATTTTTTTGGGCATTTGGATATAAGCAATAGCGCCCAACAACGGCTCGGCCTGATCGCGATGATTAACATCCTCAAGCCAAACCACCATTCCACTTTGTGTGGGTGGAGAAGAACGAACAATAGAGTAGGGAACTTTAGTTTCCCCAGATTGAATGAATAAGGTGTTCAGTTTTGCGATCGATCCAATTGAAAAAGACTTAGAAAACCGAACGACAACAGCACCCTGAAGGCCGTGGACACGATCTACAATTCCTATTTCCAACCAATTTTGATCCAGAATCACGGAATTATAAACTTTTCTAATCCGGTCGGAAAACAAATGCCGCCGGCAAGAGGCTAAGGGAAATATTAAGCCGGATCAGCTTCTACAGAAGCTTCGCCAGTGGCCTGTTCAGCGGATTGATCTGGGGTTGATTCAGAAGCTACGGGCTCGTGGTCTTCCGTTGCATCAGCTACGGGCTCGTGGTCTTCCGTTGCATCAGCTGCGGGCTCGTGGTCTTCCGTTGCATCAGCTTCGGGCTCGTGATCTTCCGTTGCAACAGCTTCGGGCTCGTGATCTTCCGTTACATCAGCTGCGGGCTCGTGAACATCCATTACTGCAGTTTCAACATCCTGCTGTGCGCTTGTTGCATCAGCATCTTCACCTGCGGCTTCCGCAGCAGCGGCACGTGCAGCCGCTTCTAACTCGGCCGCTAGAGCACTTTTCTTGGCAATTAATGCAGCGGCACGCTCTTGGTTGAGTTTGGACTCGGCCGCCATTCTGGCTTTTCTGCGTTCATCACCTGCTGCCTTTAGTCCACTTTTCTTCGCATCAATACGTTCCTCTTTCGACTGCAACCACAAGCCAAATTTGCTTTCTGCTTCCTCCGCGGAAAATGCACCTTTGGCTACGCCATCTTGGAGGTGTTTTTTCATCATGACCCCCTTGTAGGAAAGGATGGCGCGACAAGTGTCGGTGGGTTGAGCCCCATTCCGAATCCATTGAACGGAATCATCGACTGATAAATCGATCGTGGCGGGGTTGGTGTTTGGGTTGTACGAACCTAAGCGCGCTATGTATCGACCATCACGTGGTGCACGGGCGTCGGCTACCACAATGTGGTAAATAGGCCGACCTTTCCTTCCGAAGCGCTGCAATCTAATTTTTACGGACATAAGAAATGAGCGAATTATATTTTTTTAGAGGCGCAAAGATACGAAAAAATAAGTTCTAAAGCAATTTAAAGTAAATGCTTCGATTATCTTCGTTTCATCCCGGCTGGCATGCCCGGAAAACCCATCGGCCCTTGGTTCATCTTTTTGATCATCTCCTTCATTTCCTGAAACTGTTTGAGCAGTTGATTTACTTGTTGCACGCTGGTGCCCGAACCCCGGGCGATTCGCTCTTTGCGACTCGGATTGATGCTTTCCGGATTGGCGCGTTCGCCGGGCGTCATGGATAGGATCATGGCCTCAATAGGAACGAATGCATTGTCGGAGATGTCTAAATCTTTCACTGCCTTCGACATTCCCGGAATCATACCCAGCATTTCCTTAATGTTCCCCATTTTTTTGATCTGTTTGATTTGGCCCAGAAAATCCGATAAATCAAACTGATTGCGACTCATTTTTTTACTCAGGCGCTCCGCCTCTTGCTCATCGATTTCCGCTTGGGCACGTTCAACCAGGCTCACCACGTCGCCCATACCGAGAATTCGATTGGCCATTCGATCGGGGTGAAACACATCTAATGCCTGCATTTTCTCACCCGTACTCAAGAACTTGACTGGTTTGCCTACGGTATAACTAATACTCAGCGCAGCACCGCCACGGGCGTCACCATCCATTTTGGTGAGCACCACGCCTTCATAGTTGAGCGCATCATGAAAGGCGCGAGCGGTGTTTACCGCATCTTGACCCGTCATGGCATCCACGACAAATAAAGTTTCACAGGGACGCAAGTCGCTGTGCAATCCCTTGATTTCGGTCATCATTTCCGTATCCACCGCGAGCCTACCCGCTGTATCCACAATAACCACCCCATATCCTTCTATGCCGGCTTTACGTACAGCAGATCGGGCAATACTCAACGGATTCTTTTCTTGAAGGTCGCTGAATACTTCTACACCAATGCCTTCGCCCAGTATTTTTAATTGATCGATTGCGGCCGGACGATAAACATCGCAAGCAACCAACATCACTTTTTTGTTTTGTTTACGAAGTCGGTCGGCCAATTTCGCACTAAAGGTGGTTTTACCAGAACCCTGCAAACCAGCAATCAGAATAACGGCTGGATGACCACTGATTTTAAGTTCACTCGCGGCTCCACCCATTAGCCGGGTGAGCTCTTGATTCATGATTTTGACCAGTAATTGGCCAGGGGAGATGCTCTTAATTACATTTTGACCCAAGGCCTCTTGCTTCACCCGTTCCGTGAATTCTTTGGCAATATTGAAATGAACATCCGCATCGAGCAAAGCCCTGCGAATTTCCTTCATGGTTTCGGAAACATTATTTTCCGAAATGCGGCCTTGACCTTTTAAGGTACGAAAAGCGGATTCAAATTTATCAGTAAGACGTTCAAACATGGCGGCAAAAATAAGCCTTCACGGGAATCCCCGTTGGGTAATCAACTAAAAAAAAACGATCGTTAACCGAGATAATTCTTCAGCAGCTTGCTGCGTGAGGTGTGCCTTAAGCGCTTGAGGGCTTTGTCTTTGATCTGACGCACTCTTTCGCGTGTCAATTCGAATTGGGCGCCGATATCTTCTAATGAGCGTGCATGACTTGCACCTATGCCAAAGTAAAGTTGAATGACTTGACGCTGACGCTCAGTAAGGGTGTTGAGCGACCGTTCAATTTCACTGGCCAGTGATTCTTGCATCAGGATACTGTCACTCCTGGGCGCATCATCGTTAACCAACACATCCAGGAGGGTATTTTCTTCGCCCTGAACAAATGGCGCATCCATCGAAATATGGCGTCCGCTGATGCTCATCGTATTCTCTACTTCGTCGGCAGAAATCTGCAGCATCTCAGCCAGTTCATAAACCGACGGGTCACGCTCATGCTGTTGTTCGAGCTGGGAAAAGGCTTTTCCTATTTTGTTGAGGGAGCCTACCCGGTTTAAGGGCAAACGCACAATGCGTGAGTGTTCGGCAAGGGCCGACAAAATAGATTGACGAATCCACCAAACAGCGTAGGAAATAAACTTGAATCCACGGGTTTCATCGAAACGTCGGGCAGCCTTGATCAAACCGAGATTGCCTTCGTTGATCAGGTCACTGAGGGTTAAACCTTGATTTTGATATTGCTTGGCCACTGAAACCACAAAACGCAGGTTGGCTTTGGTGAGTTTCTCGAGGGCAGCCTGATCACCTTCTTTGATTTTTTTGGCCAGGATCACTTCCTCTTCGGGGGTAATCAGGTCTACTTTGCCAATTTCTTGAAGGTATTTCTCGAGCGACTGACTTTCCCGATTAGTAATGGATTTGGTAATTTTTAACTGCCTCATAATACTATTTAGAAGTGGTTGGAGTAACTAGAAGTGGTTGGAGTAACTAGAAGTGATTAGAATATTGACAAGAGAATAGAACAGAAGGAAAACGAAAGGTTTCAAAGCAACAGCTATTATGAAAACGAAAAGAGGCGTAAAAAGTTCCCGAACAAATAGAATAAATGGAATAAAAGGACAAGTGCCGAATGAACCATTATCTCGTTGTGTTGTTCATTTAATGGGATGAAAAATTGATTCATCCAAAAACGAAGATCAAATGATGAAAAAGGTTATTGCAACGCCCAATAATTCCATAGAACATGGGTCCAGCCACCATCCGACTAATCAGTCGGCGGCTTTATCAACCATTGAAAGCCATGAATATTATACAGGCGAGGCCTCATTTGCCCCGATTGCACTGCACGTTGGCAGCCCGGTCATCAGGCCAATCGACAAGGGAAAGATGAAAAGTCGTTCTTTGGAAACCGCCAGGGAACAAGCAGAACAACAAATGACCTTGTTGCGCAAGCAGGCCGACTTGTTGATGCAACAAGCAAGAAAAATCGAAGAGCGCTTAAAGTTGGCTGAGGAAGTCTATGGATCCGATATGGGATTTGAACCCGTGGTTGGGCAAACCTACCATTTGTATATCCGAAAGAATGGTCAACGCGCACTTTCCATGATCGGCCCCGACGAATGGGGCGGACGCTCACCATTTGAAGCGTTTGCTGCTTCCGTACGTTTACTGGGCGACAAAACCTGGGAGGCTGTTGCAGCAAAGAGTGACCCAGCAGGTCAGGGCCTGCAACTTATTCAGCTATAGCAGAATCCGTCTCTTTGCGGTGGTTTTTGTAGGAACCCAATGTGGTTTTCGTGAGACCCTGATTGCGCAGACGTGAGACCGTTTTGTTTTTAGCTGCTTTTCTTTTGAGTTTGGTAACCCCCATGACAAAAAATTTGAGGTGCAAATATACGAAAAAAGGAAGCTTAATAACCCAATATTTTCAATACCTGTTTGCTGCTCTGCTCTTCCTGAAACAACTGATAATCGAGGTTGTTGTCTTTCGTTTTTCGAATCAAAACATGCCGAGGTGTTGGGATGAGGCAATGGTGAATGCCTCCAGTGCCACTAAGCGTTTCCTGATAGGCTCCCGTATGAAAGAAAGCGACGTACTGCGCTTTACGGGTTTTGGGCATCCAGGTGGATGCGTTGTTTTGCTCGGTTTTATAAAAGTCTAAGCCGTCGCACGTGATGCCGCCGATGTTCACACGCTCATACTCCGAATCCCAATTATTTAAAGGCAAAACAATGAACTTCTGGTTCATGGCCCAAACATCGGGCAGCATCGTGATCATGCTGCCGTCTACCATGAGCCATTTCTCTCGGTCATTTTGTTGCTTGCGCCCCAATACCTTAAAAATAATGCCCGAGGATTCGGCCACCGTAAAACTTCCAAATTCCGTGATGAGATCGGGCTCCTCAACATCGTGGTCGTTGCAGATCGATTTGATTCGGTTAACAATTTCCCCGATCATGTATTCGTAATCGTATTCGAATTCGAGCGTATTTTTAAAGGGCAGGCCACCACCGATATCGAGCATATGCAAGTCAGGACATACTTTTTTCAGCTTCACATACGTATTCACCAGCTTCTCCAACTCGTTCCAAAAATGAGGGGTGTCGTTGAAACCACTGCTCACAAAAAAATGAAGCAATTCTAAGCGAAAACGCTGATCATCACGAATCTTGCTCTGGTAAAAATCAACCATTTCGTCGGCCCGAATACCCAGTCGAGAGGTGTAAAAAGGATAATCTGGTTTTTCCTCGGCCGACAAGCGCATGCCGAGCGAACAAGGCACCTCCACCTCATTGTCGTAGTAATTAAACTCTTCCTTATTGTCTAGAACAGGAATTATTCGGGTGAAACCATCGTGGATCAGGTCAACGATGTTCTCTTTATAGCTGTCCTTTTTGAATCCATTACACACCACCATAATGTTTTTGGTGATCATACCCTTGCGTTCCAAGGCCTCAATAATCGGCATGTCAAAAGCCGATGAGGTTTCCAATTGTACGCCCGCCGCCAAGGCCTCTTCAAGAATATGCTTGAAGTGTGAACTTTTTGTGCAATAGCAATAAGTGTATGAGCCTTTGTAGTTGTGCTTTTCAAACGCTTCTCGAAACAAGCGGTTGGCTTTTTCTATCTTTTGACTAATCAAAGGTAAATAGGTGAAGCGCAGCGGGGTGCCGAAGGTCTCCGCCATTTCCATTAGGTTGATATCGTGGAAATACAACTCATCATCAATGAGTTTCCATCCCTCTTGGGGAAATCCCACGCTTAGGTCAAGAAATTCTGCGTAACTTTGCATCGCGCTGTTTTAGGGGCGCAAATTTAGTTTTATTCAGCGAATTAGCGCACGGTCATGGCCGAATGGACATTAATTGAGGTGCGGTCGGAACTGGGTGCGGGTACCCGCGGCGCAAGTCTGGGCGTAGATGCGGTTAAAATTGCTGCACATGACTTCGGATCGCACTTTTTTCACAGAACCGATCGCTTGTCGGTGCCTGATTGCAATGATCAGCTCTACGATCCCATTCGTACGCCCTTTGCTCGTCATATAGAGGGGGTCACCGAAGTATGTTGTCGGGTGGCCGATAGCGTTCGGGGCGTTATGGAAGCAGGGAAGTTTCCTTTGGTATTGGCAGGCGATCACAGCAGCGCGGCAGGTACGTTAATTGGACTTCAGCAGGCCTTGCCAGGCAAGCGGTTGGGGGTGGTATGGATTGATGCGCATGCCGATCTACATTCGCCCTACACCACACCCTCAGGAAATATGCACGGCATGTCTCTAGCCATTGCCACCGGGACCGATAATTTGGCGTGTAAGGTGAATGAACCCGACGAACGAACCAAAAAGGCTTGGGATCAGATCAAGAAAATAGGGGGTAAACAGCCGCCTGTTCATCTTTCTGATGTGGTTTACGTGGCCTTGCGGGATACCGAACCGCAAGAAGATCACCTCATTAAACAATATGCGAGTAAAGTGATTCTGGTCTCGCAGATTCGAAGACAAGGTGTTGAAAAGGTGGCCAATGCCGTATTAACTTCTCTCGACCGATGCGATGCCATTTATGTGTCGTTTGATGTAGATTCGCTCGATCCACGGGTGAGCCAGGGAACGGGCACACCTGTTCCGAACGGCATTAACGAGCGAGAAGCAGGGAAACTCCTCCAAAACCTGGTGGGTAATCCCAAAGTCGTTTGTTTTGAAATGGTGGAAATTAACCCGACCCTCGATAAAGAGAACATCATGGCTGAAACCGCATTTGAAATTTTGGTGAAGGTCGCCAATTCTATACAAAACCAAAATTCAAGTAACTGACTTCCGGTATATGTCGCCCCAGGAAAACTACCTCAGAACATACCTGCAACCGCTCATCCTTCATGAATTTGCCGGACAATTAGACCCGGAGCACTTGGTTTTTCAACAGACCCGAAAAGACTTCGTGGGCGACATTACCCTGGTTTTATTTGGACCAGCAAAGCGGTTGTCTATGAATCCCGTTGCATTTGGTGAGCACGTCCGCACCTGCCTCAACACTTTGAGTTTCGGTGGGCTTCCATTGGTGGTGAACAGCGAAATCGTGCAGGGCTTTTTAAATATTTCTTTGAGTGCGCATTTTTGGATGCACGCACACCGCGAGGGCAGTAGACCAAGCCCCCAGGCATCCGGCAAAAAAGTACTGGTAGAGTTTGCATCCCCCAATACCAACAAGCCCCTGCATCTCGGGCACATTAGAAATATTCTTTTGGGTATGGCCGTGAGCCGTTTGGCGGAGGAGGCAGGCGACCAGGTGATCCGTGTTCAGGTCATCAACGATCGAGGCATTCACATCTGTAAATCGATGCTGGCTTGGAAAAAGTTTGGCGACGGAGAAACTCCGATCAGCAGTGGGCTAAAGGGAGATCACCTCGTGGGTAAATACTATGTGCGATTCGACCAGGAGTGGCGGCAACAAACCGAAGAACGACAGGCCGCAGGTTTAGAGGCCAAGCACGCCAAGGAACAAGCCCCCATTTTGTTGGAAGCACAGCAGATGCTGCGCGATTGGGAGGCAGGTGACCCTGATGTGCGCACGCTTTGGCAAACCATGAATGCTTGGGTTTATGCGGGTTTCGACCAAACCCACCAACGCCTGGGATCTTTTTTCGACAGGAACTATTACGAGTCTGAGACGTATCTATTGGGTCGTGATCAGGTGCTGAGTGGATTGGCGCGGGGCGTATTTGAACGAGATCCGGATGGTTCGGTTTGGGCCGACCTCACATCCGACGGACTTGACCGGAAGGTTCTGCTGAGAAGCGACGGTACTTCGGTCTACATAACCCAAGACATCGGTACGGCCATTGAGCGACAAACAACATGGGATGCGGATGAAATGACTTATGTGGTGGGCAATGAGCAAGACTACCATTTCAAAGTTCTGTTTCTTGTACTCCAACGTCTTGGACATGATTGGGCTACACGATGCACCCACTTGTCTTATGGAATGGTGGATTTGCCAACGGGTCGAATGAAATCGAGGGAGGGCACCGTTGTTGATGCCGACGACCTGATGGATGAAATGGTGGCAGCAGCCCGCGGAAGGAGCGAACTTTCCGATAAGCTTCAGGAATTGAGTGAATCAGACAAGGCGTTGCTGTTTGATCAGGTGGGCATGGCAGCATTGAAGTATTTTATCCTCAAGGTGGATCCCCAAAAGCGCATGATTTTCCATCCCGACGAGTCAATCGATCTACAGGGACACACAGGACCATTTATTCAATATGCCCATGCTCGAGCCTCTGCGGTATTGAGAAAAGCGGTCGCCATGGGTTTTGCATCGATGGATGATGAGGTGCCTCTATTGCCTCAATCAATAAAACAGGCTGAAATTGACCTCATGCGGCAACTCGCTCTCTATGTTGATTCAATCGAATCGGCTTATTCCCAAAAAAATCCGGCGCTCCTTTGTCAGTACGCCTTTGATTTAGCCGGCCACTACAACCGCTTTTATCATGACTGTCCCATGCTCACCCCAGAAACCACTCAAGATAGTCGGTTGTTCCGCCTTTATCTGTCCAAAGAAGTGGGGCGGGTTTTGAAAAGGAGCTTATGGGTACTGGGTATCGACGCACCGGAGCGAATGTAAATTCAACAGGGGCGCATTCATATGATTGGGTGCATGCACATAATTGGTTGCATGCACATGTTTGAGCGCATTCACATGATTGGGGGAAACTGACCAGGGTCTGTTTCCGACATCATGTTGTAGACCGCTTCGACCATATCATCAACCGAAGGCTTGCTGAAGTAATCCCCGTCACTACCATATGCCGGGCGATGCTCGCGCGCTGTGAGGGTACGGCCCGGACTGTCCAAATAAAAATAAGCCTGCTGCAGTTCCATGACCTGCTGGTAGATGTATGAAGAGGCGCCACCAGGAACGTCTTCGTCGATGATCAAAAATCGATTGGTCTTGCGAATCGACTCTGCTAACCGATGCTCTGTATCGAACGGAATAAGCGACTGCACGTCAATCACCTCAACATCGATCCCAAGGTCCATCAAACGATCAGCAGCTTCTAAGGCCATCCGGCAACACGATCCATAGGTAATGACCGTGAGATCAGCACCTGCCCTAAGTACCTCGGGTATGCCGGGTGCAAGGGTAAACTCGAAAAGGTTCTCCGGAACCCGTTCTTTAAGTCGATATCCGTTGAGCGATTCGATGACGACGGCAGGCTCATCACAGGCCAGGAGCATATTATAAAAACCCACAGCCTGAACCATATTACGAGGAACCAACAGAAGCATGCCCCTAATGCTGTGTAAGATCATGCCCATGGGTGAACCGGAATGCCAAATTCCTTCTAAACGATGGCCACGGGTTCTGACAATCAAAGGGGCTTTTTGACCACCCACGGTGCGGTAATGCAAGGTGGCCACATCATCACTCAAGATTTGCAAGGCGTAGAGTAAATAATCCAAATATTGGATTTCAGCCATTGGCCGGAGTCCGCGCATCGCGGCACCCAAACCCTGTCCGACGATGCTCATTTCTCGAATTCCGGTGTCTGTTACCCGATTTTCGCCATACAATTCCTGAAGACCTGCAAAACCTTGGTTCACATCACCAATTTTTCCCACGTCCTCCCCAATGGCGAAGAAGGCGGGTTCACGCCTTAGAATATCCGAAAATGCCATGTTCAGGACTTCATATCCATTAACGGATGTTGACTGCTCACTGTAGACGGCTGCAATGGGACGATGATTTTGGGTGGAGTGAGCCGACTGGCTGTAGAGGTGACTGCTGAAAAGTTCCTGATGCTGTCTTGAAAACGCTTTGAGCAAGGCCTGAGTTTGAGTACGTGCGGCGCTTGGGTAATTACGGGCTGCCAGAACACTGTTCCTAAGGGCACTAACTAGGTCCCTTCTGAGTGGCTCTTTGTTCTGTCGAATGACTTGAATGAAGGCTCCAACTTCTTGCGCAATCTGTGTTGTTTGCTGAGATAATTCTGTTAGTGTGTCGATCGTTGATGCAGTCATCGCATCAATTTCTCGCCGGAAATCCTGATATGCCGCGCGTTGTTCTGCCTTGGTAAATTGGAGGCCCTCTTCCTCAAGCTCAGCGATTTCTGCCTCGGTGGCCATGCCTGCCTCCAATAACCATGCACGCATTTTGACCAAACCGTCGTGTTGGCGTTCCCAATCAAGGCGCTCAGTCGATTTATAACGCTCATGAGATCCGGAAGTCGAATGTCCCTGTGGTTGGGTGAGTTCGGTGATGTGGAAAACCACGGGCATGTGGTTTTCGCGCATTTCTTGCACCACCTCCTGGTAGGCAGCGCAGAGTGATGGGTAATCCCAACCACACAAGGTGTACAGTTTGATGCCTGGTCGACCCGGTTCGGTTTGGAAACCCGACAAAAGGCTGCTGAGGTTCTCTTTTGCAGTCTGGTAGCGTGCTGGCACCGAAATGCCGTATTCATCATCCCAAATGCTGATGAACAAAGGAACTTGAAGGACTGCAGCGGCATTGAGTGTTTCCCAAAAATGGCCCTCTGATGTCGATGCGTTGCCGATGGTAGCAAAACTAATTTCTCGACCTGCTCTACTAAATGGAGTCGAATCGGAGAGGGCCGTATTATTCCGATATAACTTTGAGGCATAGGCTATGCCCAAGGCGCGACCCATCTGTCCAGCTGTAGGAGAGATGTCGCCCGTGCTGTGCAACTCTTCGGACAGTGCGCGCCAGCTGCCTCGCTCATCCAGAAAGCGTGTAGAAAAGTGACCATTCATCAACCTTCCACCGCTTGCCGGTTCAGATTCCAATGATGGGTGGGCGTACAATTGGGCAAAAAATTGACGGATGCTGGTGAGACCTTTGGCGAGCATAAAAGTTTGATCGCGGTAGTAGCCCGATCGTATATCGCCAGCAGTAAATGCCCTGGCCATGGCCAGCTGTGGTATTTCCTTACCATCTCCAAATATTCCAAATTTGGCTTTTCCGGTGAGTACCTCTTTTCGACCGATGAGACTGGCCTGACGACTGATCCATGCGGTTTTGTAATCAGAAAGTACTTCTTTCTTAAATTCTTCAAATTTTAGTGCCTTCATACTTTCTTTTGGCACAGATGTTGTATTGCGGGGCATGTCTGCAAAGATAGCCATAGATTTCTTTTTTATTTAAGACCATCAAACGACTACCATTTGTATTCATTTCTTTTTTTTATTTTTGTCCCACTCAAAAACCAATTTTAAACCATGAAAAAACTTGCTTTTTTACTTTTCTTTTCAACCATCGCTTTAAGTGCATTTGCACAAAACGCCGCTCCTGCTGCCCAGCCAAAAAGTTCGGCAGTCATGAAATTCAAATCGGAGGCGCATGATTTTGGCACCATCACCGAGGGTGATAAAGCCACGCATGCTTTCGAGTTCACCAACACAGGATCCGAAACCTTAATTATCAGCAATGTTTCTGCGTCTTGCGGTTGCACAACACCAGAATGGACGCGCGAGCCTGTTAAGCCAGGTGAAAAAGGAACAATCAAAGCAGTATACAACTCTGCTGGCCGTCCGGGCATGTTCACCAAGCAAGTTACAGTAACCAGCAACGCCGGAACAGGCACACAGGTACTCACCATTAAAGGAAATGTGGTGAAGGCCGATGAAAATGTTCCCGAAAATAAAGGAGCCGCCAGTCCAGTCACTAAGCCCAACTGATTTAACCCGAATTGATGCATTTGAACCCGCGTAACGTTGCGCGGGTTTTTTTTAGCGTGGTTTTTTATCCTATGCCAAATCTATCGAATAGGGGTCTTCAAATGCCCCCATCACCCATCAGAAAGCTGGTTCCATTTGCTGAGGCTGCATCCGCCAGAGGGGTTCGCATTCATCATCTGAACATCGGCCAACCTGATATCTATACAGTACCGGGATTCATGGAGCGAATTCGCTCTTTTGAAGCGCCTGTTCTTGAATATTCACACTCCGCGGGCATGGAGTCGTATCGCAGATCGTATGCTTCATCGATGCAGGCCCGAGGGCTTGATCTCAATTACCAGCAGATCATGATCACCACAGGGGGCTCTGAGGCCTTGTTGTTTGCCATGCTCAGCTGTTTGGATGCTGGCGATGAGGTGCTTATACCGGAGCCTTTCTATGCCAACTACAATGGTTTTGCTCGTATGGCCGGAGTACAGGTCGTTCCAGTACCGACGCGCATAGAAGATGGTTTTGCCCTTCCACCATTAACCGATTGGGAGCCGCTCATCAGCGCCCGCACGAAAGCCGTTTTGATTTGTCATCCCAATAACCCCACCGGGGTGATGTATTCTCGTTCGGAATTGCAACAATTGAGTGAGTTGGTGCGGCGCCACAACTTGTTTTTATTTTCGGATGAGGTTTACCGCATGTTTGCCTATGACGGAGTGAGGCACCATTCCGTCCTTGAATGGCCCGAGTTGGCTGATCATGCCGTGGTGGTGGAGAGTGTTTCGAAGGTATTTAGTGCCTGTGGCGCCCGGATTGGCGCCCTCTTGAGTAGGAATGCGGAATTGATGGCTGTGGCTTTAAAGTATGGTCAGGCACGATTGAGCCCACCTACGCTCGAGCAACTGGGCGCTGAAGCGGCCTTGTCGGCATCTGCATCTTATTTTGAGCAGGTGCGATCGGCTTATGAACAAAGGCGAAATTTGGTGGTTTCTGCTCTTCGAGCAATGCCCGGGGTAGTTTGTCCGCATCCTGGAGGAGCGTTCTATTGCATGGTGTCGCTTCCTGTTCACGATGCCGATGATTTTTGTCGATGGATGTTGGAATCGTTTTCGCACAAGGGTTGTACGGTCATGTTGGCCCCGGGAAGTGGCTTCTATGCCCATCCTGAAAGTGGCCGGCAGCAGGCCCGAATAGCCTACGTACTCGAAAATGATCGATTGAGTGAAGCTATGGAGGCTTTGGGTGAAGGCCTTTTGCAGTACCCCGGCCGTCTGAACTAGTTGCTGCTGCAACGGGTCACCGCGTATGTATTTCTTTGTTATTTTAGGGCTATGATTCAATCTTTTGACAGCATCGAAGCCTACAACAAGGCGATGCAGTGGAGTATCCACGAGCCCGAACAGTACTGGGCACAGGTCGCATCACATTTTTCATGGCTTCGACCATGGTCTCAGGTGGTTCATTGGGACTTCCACAACCACGACGTACGGTGGTTTGAGGGCGCCGAACTCAACATTACCCTGAATTGCCTGGATAGGCATATTCAAGATCGGGCGAATGAAACAGCACTGATTTGGGAGCCGGGCGACCCTGATGGGAAAGCGCGCTCGTTTACCTACTCTGAGTTGCTTCATGAGGTGGAACGTACCGCTGCTGCATTGAGGCGACAGGGCATGGGTAAAGGCGATCGGATTTGCGTATATATGCCCATGGTGCCCGAGTTGGCCATAGTGGTATTGGCCATAGCGCGTATTGGGGCCATTCATTCCGTGGTTTTTGGAGGATTTTCGGCTCATAGCCTTGCAGATCGTATCGCCGATGCGGGTTGCCGAATGGTTATAACGGCCGATGCCATCCTTCGTGGGGGGAAAATTTTACCGTGTAAGGCTGTTGTCGACGAAGCACTCAACTACTGCAGTGGCGTTGAATGCGTATGGGTGTATCATGTGTGTGGGACCCAGGTGGATCGGGTGGCCGGGCGTGATGTCGATGCGCTCGGGGAGATCAGTCGATATGCCGGTTCGGGCGGAGATGCTGAGGTGATGCAAGCCGAAGACCCGCTCTTTATTTTGTATACCTCTGGCTCGACAGGCAAGCCCAAAGGAGTGGTTCACAGCTGCGGCGGCTTTATGGTTTATGCCGGCTATAGTTTCGCCCACGTATTCCGTTCCAAACCAGGTGAGGTGTTTTGGTGCACGGCCGACATTGGATGGATCACCGGTCATACCTACCTGTTATACGCCCCCCTGCTTCAAGGCACTACAACGCTGATGTTCGAGGGTATACCTACCTGGCCCAACCCGGATCGATTTTGGCAAGTATGCGAGAGGCACCGTGTGAACCTTCTTTATACAGCGCCCACGGCTATTCGGTCGCTTATGGCGGCTGGCGACCGATGGGTGAAACCCTATTCGCTCCACAGCTTGCGGGTGTTGGGAAGTGTTGGAGAGCCCATCAACGAGGAAGCCTGGCAATGGTACTTCCGTGAGGTGGGAAAGGAAAGATGCCCCATTACCGATACATGGTGGCAGACCGAAACAGGGGGCATTCTGATTGCCGCTTTGGCCGGATTATCGACACTCAAGCCCACATTCGCGGGCTTGCCCTTACCTGGTATTCAGCCCGTATTGCTCGATGCCCAAGGGGCTGTCATCGAAGAAAACGACCGTGAAGGCTATTTGGCCATACGTTATCCTTGGCCTTCCATGATTAGGACTACTTGGGGTGATCATGAGCGGTGCCGACAAACCTATTTTGGTGCTTATCCGGGCTATTATTTTACCGGTGATGGCGCCCGTCGCGACGGCGATGGCTTATATCGAATCATCGGTAGGGTGGATGATGTTTTGAACGTTTCTGGCCACCGAATCGGAACTGCAGAGGTTGAAAACGCAATCAATATGCATCCACTGGTGGCTGAGTCGGCTGTAGTGGGTATTCCAGACGATCTGAAAGGACAAGCCATCTATGCTTTTGTAATTGGCAAAGGTGAAATTAATGATCCTGACAGGATACGCGCTGAGATAACGGCTACCGTCGCCGAATTTATAGGCAAAATTGCTCGTCCCGACAAAATACAGTTGGTGCCTGGCTTGCCCAAAACGCGTTCGGGTAAGATCATGCGACGCATTCTCCGAAAGATCGCCGAAGGCGATACCTCCCAATTGGGCGACACATCAACCTTATTGGATCCGTCGGTGGTGGATCAGCTGATTCTAGGAAGGGTTTGAAGTTTCTGCGGGTGGTAATTTTGAAATGCCATTCGAACAGGCGTCTTCAATGTACGGCAAAAGAGTGCCATATACAAGCCGGACTACAGAGTCAGCAGCAGGAGCACCAAAACAGTTTGTAGGCCGAAAATAAATGCACCCCCTAACCCAGCCGTTGGCCCAACCGAAAGCAGTTGACGAATATTGATACCCAATCCGATGCCGGTCATGGCCAGTAGAAGTAGGTATTTGCCCGCGTCTTTCATCAGGTCAACAAAAAAGTCAGGAATGAGTCCTGTGGAGACGGTCAGGCTGCTAATCAAAAAACCCCACACATACCATGGAACCACGGATAGAACGCCTGTCGGTTGAACGCGGGTGGATGGATGGTCTGCTGAGGATGGCGTTTGTTTGCGTGCCATGAGCCAGCCCATCAGGAGAACTGCAGGGCCCAGCCATAAAATCCGCACCATTTTCACCAATAGGGCCAAAGAAAGCACCTCAGATCCTAGGGCTTGCCCTGCTCCTGCCACATGCCCTACTGATTGCAAAACGGAACCGAACAGCAAGGCCGATGCATCCACGGGCAGGTTGAGCTGGCTGCTGATCATGGGAAATAAGATGATCCCCAATGTGCCCAGGAGATTGACCGTGGCCACCGAAACCCCAATTTCGGTGGAGGTGGCGCCCACCACAGGTGCTGTTGCGGCAATGGCACTGTTGCCACAAATAGCCTGACCAGCACCCATGGTCCAACGCATGGCTTTTGTCGATCCCCGCATGATTAGCTGGGCCGATGCCAATGCAATAACCACAGAGGCAAAAATATAGGCCCAGTAGGGTGGGGGCAAGCTGAGGGCCTGTCTGAGGTCCATTCCGAAGCCCAACAACAGGGTGGCCATGGCCAATAGGTGCTTTTCGGAGTAATTCCAGGTCGATCGTCCGGCATAAGAAGGTGCTATGAAGTTGCCCAGAATGATGGAGATCAACAAAGCGATGGTGATGCTGTCGATTGGCTTTAGAAAGGGTTCAATCATGAGGGCGCCTCCGGCTATCCCGCCCAAAATGAGCCAGCCCATGAGGTGCTTTGGGGGTGCGGGCACAGGTGATTTCAACGATTTCATCGAATAAAAGGGTCTTGCAAGGGTTCGCTATCGGTTTCCGTAAATTGAACCCCGTATTTAGACAATTCATTCAAAATAGGTCTGTAGATTTCTTGGTCTATGGGAATGTGAACACCTTGAAGGGTGATTTTTCCTTGTACATACAAGCGTACAGCGATCGCAAGGGGTAGGCCAACCGTTTGAGCCATAGCGGTGTGGGTTGCGTCTTTCCCCAATAGGTCGAGGGTGGAGGTGCGCGTTCGTAGGCTTCCGTTGATCTCATAATCCACACGGTGGTGCATCACCACGCGGTCGCGGTCGGATGGACCCAGCGACCAATGCGGCAATAATATATGTTCTAACAACTCAGCAGGTGTGGCTGAGGAGTTGGGTAGGGGAATGGAATCGAAAAAACCGATCGACTGAAATTGATCCAAAATGATCTTCATTTGAACCGTCGGGAAGCCCATGTCGATTGTTAAGAACTGCTCCAAAGCCCGTCTAGGATCATTCCCGTACTGGGGCGGTAGAAATTCCATCAACAAATCGCGTCGGGTTCGGGTTTTTGCCGCTAGACGGCAGTGATTTATCGTGAGTCCGAGTTGTACCATGACCGACCAGCCTTGCATATAATCGGGGTAACGAAAGGTTGCTCTCAAGAGCGTAGGGATGTCATCTAAACCGTAGAGGATGGTGTAGGGTAGGGAATCGCGGTTTGGATAAGCGTCGAGTAAACCCACGCCGGGTACATCAACCCGAATGGGTTCACGAAACAGGCGCGCATAAGGAAGATGTCGCGTAGCATGCTGGTAGCGGTATTGCGCAGGGCCGGGTGAACCAGCGAGAACCACATTTCTGGGGTTCCATGAAAATTTGTAGTGCCATGGATGATCGTCGCAATCTGGAGCGATAAGGCCACCCGTGAATGAATAGAAACCGGAAATCCGGGCGCCTTCCGATTTCAAGTTTTCTAGAAGCTCCATGGTGCTCATGTGGTCGATGCCAGGGTCGCATCCCAACTCATTGAGGAAGAGAAGACCGGATTGTTTCACCTGATCGTTGAGTTCCTGCATCTCTGGAGATACATAAGAGGCGGTGAAAAGGGAAACGCCCTGTTGTAGTGCCAAACGGGCTACCATAATATGCTTGTCGGCCGGTAAAAGTGAGACCACCACCATTTGATTTTTGAGTAGTTCTTGAAGGATGTTTTGATCCGTTAAATCGGCCGCAACCGGGCGTGCGTGGGGGTGTCCTTGGGCAGCGCGTTCTGCCGCCTCTGCAGACAAATCAGCGATGGTGATGGTCCAGTGGTTTTGTGCAGCGTGCTCGAGTAGGTAATCGATCAGGTAGGTGGCCGACCGACCCGCACCCAATACAAGAATGGAGGAGTCTCCCATGAATTTGGTGGTTTGTTGAAATTTGTTTAGATTGTCAGTTTCGTGTATCGAATGGTAAGTGATCAAGAATTTCCGACAAATATCCAAAGAAACTGCGTTGTTCGGGGGCATCATTTTGAAGCGCTCGATCAGAACGTTCAGCATCTCATTTGTTCCGCACAAAAGGCGCTTGCGACTGCCTATGCGCCTTATTCAAATTTTTTTGTCGGTGCTGCCCTGTGGATGGAGAACGGTAAGATCATTCTGGGTAGTAATCAAGAAAATGCAGCCTACCCCAGCGGCCTATGTGCCGAGCGCACGGCCATATTTGCATCGGGTGTGCAGGAACCGGGGGTGCGGGTGTTGGCCATGGCCGTTGTTGTGGCCAGGTCGGATGGAGCGGAGCTAGGCCCTGCCTTCCCATGTGGTTCATGCCTTCAGGTCTTGTTGGAGGTGGAACGCAGGCAAAATACTCCGGTTAAGGTCTATTTAAAAGGCACTTCTGAGCATGTCTATGAAGCCGAAGGAGTTTCAGTTTTTCTGCCTTTCGGGTTTGATCCTTCTGCCTTTCAGGTTTGATCCTTCAGTCTTTACCTGAATCTTGCGGCCTAAGGGTGATTTTTTTCAGTTCGGAATACAGACGTTCTGTAGGGAGCCCAACCACGTTGGTGTATGATCCTACGATTTTATGCACAAATCGGAGCCCGATCCACTCTTGTATGCCGTAGGCTCCTGCCTTATCGAAGGGCTTGTACTGTTGTATATAATAGTCTATCTCGTCTTCCGAGAGGACACTAAAATGAACTTCGGTGGATTCTGAGAATACAGTTCGCTCATGGGTTCGTCTCAGGCATACACCCGTAATTACTTGGTGTGATGTTCCAGAGAGTGACTTCAACATGTCCCGGGCTTCCATGGCGTCTTGGGGCTTTCCCAAAATCCGACGGTCCTGGATGACCAACGTATCTGCTGCAATCACGATCGATTGTTCACCAACAAAGGGGATGAGATCGGCTTTTTTTTGAGCCAACCATTCCGGTAGCTGCTCAACGGCGATCTGGGCATCCGGCGTTTCGTCCGCATCCACGACTTCAACTTTGAAATCGAAACCCATTTTTTCGAGAAGTTCTTTTCTTCGCGGCGATGCTGATGCTAATATGAGATTGAAGGGATATCTATGGTTCATTGAGTCGGATTGATGATCACTTGGTGGGTGATGCCTTTTAAATGGTGGGTGATGCCATTTTTAGCGACTTGCTTGCAGGGAATGATTGTCCCAAATTCCTTTCAATCGCAGGCACTCTTCTAAGATATGCCGTACGCAGCCAGCTCCACCCGCATGCGGCACAATGTAATGAGCCGTCGCCAAAATTTCGGTTGCCGCATTGTTTGGGCATGCAGCGACCCCAGCTCTATGCATGAGGGGAAGATCGGGAAGATCATCACCCATGAATAATATATCATTCGGATCAATCGAATATTTTTGTACAAGACGATCCCATTCTGCGGCTTTATCGGCTATGCCCAATGAAATTTCCTGAACGCCTAATCGCTCCAATCTTTTATGGACACCGGCCGGATGGGCCCCGCTGATGACCCAAATCGGGAGCCCCGCCTCTGATGCCCGCGCCAAGGCATAACCATCACGGACATGCATGCTCCTTAGTTCCTGGCCGTCGCCCATTACATAAACGCGACCATCAGTCAGTACCCCATCCAAATCAAATACTGCGACGCGCATATTTTTTAGTCGGGAGCGAACGGAATTGGGCATGTTTGTGGTTCATTGGGGCTGGGAATATCCGTATTTTGTTCGATATATTTGCCTATGCTCGATAAACACGGAATTGCACGCCGAATCGCCCGTCAATTGCGCGATGGCTATTATGTGAATTTGGGGATTGGCATCCCTACCTTGGTGGCCAACTACATACCTGAAGGTATGCAAGTAGTGCTGCAGTCAGAAAACGGATTATTGGGTATGGGGCCTTTCCCATGGGATGGGGACGAGGATCCGGATTTGATTAATGCGGGGAAACAAACCATCACCACTGTGCCTGGCTCTTCATTCTTCGACTCTGCCATGAGTTTTGGTATGATCAGAGCCGGAAAAGTAGACCTTACGGTCTTGGGTGCCATGGAGGTGAGCGATCGAGGCGATATTGCCAATTGGAAAATACCTGGAAAAATGGTGAAGGGCATGGGCGGAGCCATGGATTTGGTGGCCAGTGCCCGTAACATTATTGTGGCGATGCAACACACCAACAAGGCGGGAGAGTCGAAGCTATTGTCCGAGTGTACCTTGCCCTTGACAGGACGTTCCTGTGTGCGTCAGGTGGTGACGGAACTGGGTTTTTTTGATATCGACGAGCGGGGATTTGTGCTGCGAGAACGTGCCCCAGGCATTTCTGTGGAAGAAATTGTAGCCAAAACTGCCGGTAGATTGGTGGTGGAAGGAGAGGTACCTGAAATGCATCTCGACTAACCCTATGGGCGCAGCAGATCGGAAAACCACCAGCATTTATAAGTTTGGAGGGGCCAGTGTTTGTGACGCCCCCGGCGTTCAAAATGTAGCATCTATAGTTGAGCGCTTCGCCCATGGGCACGTGGTTTTGGTGGTTTCGGCCATGGGTAAGAGCACGAATCGACTCGAGCAGGTGGTTCGCTTTTGGTTTGACGGTCAGCGACCAGAAGCGGCCGAACAGGCCGGAATGTTGCGCGACTTTCACCACGAAATCATTGCCAATTTGGCAGAAAATCCGGCGAGCAAGCGGAAATTAATGGCCGGGGTGGAACCTTATTTTTCGCAATTGTTTGGCTTTCTCAGCGAGCCCACGCCGCCTATAGCGTCCTATAATCGTCGATACGACCAGGTTGTAGGCTTGGGAGAGCTCATCTCTTCCCGAATTCTAAGCGACTACCTTCAATTAAGTGGCATTGATAACCAGTGGTTAGATGCCCGGGAATGGGTGGTCACAAACAATACGTACAGAGATGCCCGTGTCGATTGGGAAGCAACACGCGCTGTCATCGGAACGTTGAATTCTGGTGAGGACCGATTCAGGGTTGTTCAGGGTTTCATTGGTCGCGATGTTGCGAGTGGTGATTCCACGACCCTCGGACGCGAGGGATCCGACTACACCGCTGCCATTTTCGCTCATTGTTTAGATGCAGGCGAACTCACCATCTGGAAGGATGTTCCGGGGGTCATGGATGCCGATCCCAGACGCTTTCCTTTTGCTCGGTTGATATCGGAACTCCCCTATGATGAGGCCGTGGAGATGACCTATTATGGGGCTTCGGTGATACATCCAAAGACCATTAAACCGCTGCAGAACAAGGGTATTAAGCTACGCGTTCGGTCTTTTTTACGGCCCGAATTGCCCGGAACCCTCATACATGAAGGTGCTGAGTCGGGTCAGCGAAGCCCCTACATCATTGTGAAGAGCCCTCAGGCGCTGATCACCGTTCGAACGCGCGATTTTAGCTTCGTTGCAGAGGAGCATTTAAGTCTTATCTATACGGAATTGTATCGCTTGGGTATAAAGGTGCACCTGATGCAACAAACCGCATTGAGTTTTCGTTTTTGCGTTGATGACGATCCCTACAAAGTTCGGCCTCTCTTGGAGGCTTTGTCGCCCATGCTGGAAACGGAATGTGAAGGAGGTCTCGACCTATGGACATTAAGGCATCAAAGCGACCGGACAGAAAAGGGTTTGTTGTCGGGACGCAAGATTTTGGTGGAGCAGCGTGCCACACAACTTGTTCAGTTGGTTTTGAAATGAAGGCCAATCATTATTCGTCACAGTAAAACTTCATGGTATGCAAGGGTTGAATTTTCTAAGGGTGTTTTTTTGGGGATTATGTGCCCTGCTTTTGGGTTCGGCCTCATCGTATGGCCAGCTTCAGCATTTGCTCCAGCGCCAGCACGCACCCCAGCACCAGCGCCAGTGTGGTCATCAGGTGCTTTTAAACAACCTCATGCAGCAGGATGGTTTTTACGATCGGTGGGAAAACACCCGCATGCGGTTGAAGCGTTGGGAAGTGAGCCGTTCAGGGCAGGTGAGGGTCGATTCTGTTATTCAACCGGCTTTGTATCGCATTCCGGTGGTGGTGCACATCCTTTTTCCTCCGGATTCCTTATACGGAAGGGGAGGTCACCTCGCCTTAGAGCAAGTGCGTTCCAATATAGAGGTTTTGAATGAGGATTTTAGGCGGATCATAGGGAGTAGAGGCTACAACCAGCACCCTGTTGGATCAGATGCGCGTATCGAATTTTGCCTGGCAACACGCGACCCATCAGGTGCACCTTCACAGGGAATCGTCTATGTTCCGTATTCGGGTAGTGCCGCACACAGCATGGGAAACGACCGGCCGATGAAAGATGCGAGCCGTTGGCCCACCGATCGCTACCTCAATATTTGGGTGGTTCAGAACATTTCAGGGGCATTGGGCTATAGTTTTTTGGCTGAATGGATGGAAGGAAATCCCGACCGGGCCTTCGTTGATGGTGTGGTGGTTTCAGCCCGATATATGGGTAGTCGCGATAAGCAGGCAGGGCAGACTTTTTGGTTGGATGATACCTATGCTTTGGGACGAACGCTCACCCACGAGGTAGGGCATTACTTAAATCTTTGGCATATATGGGGTGATGCAAATGATTGCTCAGGAGATGATTATGTTAATGACACGCCGCCGTGTTCAGGATCCTTTTTTGGATGCCCACCCAACCCATCAAGGCCTGTTCAATGCGGATTTCCGCGCCAGACTGAGAATTATATGGACTACACCGACGATCCATGCATGAGTGTTTTCAGTGCAGGGCAATCCACCCGCATGCACAATGCCCTCAATTTTTTTGCATTTCGCAGGCTGCTTTGGGATTCACTGAACCTGATTTCTACGGGCTGCGGTGATCAGGAGTTTTTGGCAGCGGATTCTCTTATTCTCGAGCGGGATACGGTGGAACTCAACAGCCTGTTGATGCCTGCAGATGAATCGCCTGTTGTTCGCGTGGTCAATGCCTCATTTCAAGGCTTACATCAGCATCTGGTCGACTTTGCCATCGATGATCGTCCGTTAGGAAGCATATTGTCCTATCACAATCCGGGCATTCCTACCCGATTCGACGGCCGTGCGGCGTCTGGGAGATTAGCCTTTGATGTGCCAGGAATATACCGGATGCGCATAGCATCCCAAACCCGAAAGGGCCCTCCCTATGTGGATGCCTTTGTGCGGGTTAAAGCATCAGCCACTGTATATCCCAACCCCTTCAGCAATGAACTCGTGGTGGGACTTGATTTGGATGCGCCCCAACAGGTGAATTGGCAATTATACAACACATTAGGTCAGTTGCTGGCTGAGGAACAAGTGTATACGCAATCGGCTATTCGTATTCCTTCTTTTCCTTACCCCGCTTCAGCCTACTTCCTGCGGGTCAACTGGGCCAGTCAATCGCAAACCTTTCGCCTTGTGAAGACGCCCTAGGAACCGATTTTTGATCCCTCCCCAAAATCTGATCCCTCCCCAAAATTTAATCCACCCCCAATATGATTCTGTCCCACAAGGTGGATGCGCTGATTCGACCCCGCAAATTAAACTATGATGCGTATTGGCTTGCTGAGTGACACACACGGATTTTTGGATGTGTCGATCGGAACGTATCTTAAAGAATGCGATGAAATTTGGCATGCGGGCGATTTTGGGGATGAAAAAATCATCGACCAATTGCAGGAATGGGCCCCTTTGCAAGCAGTATTTGGCAACATCGACTCCTCGGCTGTTCGCAAACGGCTTCCTGAAACCCTTGTTTTAGAGCGGGAAGGGGTACGCCTATTCATGCGGCACATCATTCCCCGTCCCAATCGATACGATCAGGTCTTGGTCCAAGAAATCAAGCATCACCAGGCCGACCTTGTGGTCTGTGGTCATTCACATATTGCCCTGGTAGAACGATCAGCCCAAGCCAGTGTACTTCATCTCAATCCGGGTGCGGCAGGTCGACAGGGATGGCACACTGTGCGCACCCTCATGAGATTTAGCCTGAATCAAGGTGAAATTCAGCAGTTGGAGTTGATTGAGTTGGGTCCGCGGCTTAAGCCTTCTGCTGATCGGTGATTGGATTGAAGTGCGCATCTACTTCATAAATCCGTCCGTCGGAATCTTCCAAAAAAGTCACAATTTCTTGATTGGGACCTTGTAAATCTGCATGGCTCATGCCATAGGGCGATAATTGGGCCAACAAAACCGATCCATACACCTGTTCGTTCCAGGGGAGGAAGGCCTCTCGCTCACGATCTTCTTCGGGGATTTCTAAACGAACGAAGGTGGTCGCGTCTTTTTCCGCTTCTTCGGGCCAGGCCAAGCCATAATGAAATCGGGGATTCATTAAGTAGGCCTTGTAGCTGAGGCGCGCGAAAAGTTCATCGAGCTGAATGGGATGCAGCGTTATGCCATCAAATCTGCGGAAATAGGACTCAAAAAAGGCAATTTGGGTGCCGTTGTCCTGGAGGCAGGCCATCACGGTGACCTCACCGGCCCGAACGCTCAGACAGAGCGTATTGAGACTCACCTTAAGATTAAAATTGAGGCGTGGATTGGCGTAGGTATGGCTTTGAAAAATAAACAACGATCCAGGATCGAAATTCTCATAATGTACTTTTCTGAGGACCGCACAGAGGCTCAGGTGGATGAGCGAAAACCGATGCACCATGCCCGGATCTTTGAGGAAATTCATCGATGCGGGCCTGCGGTCTACGGGTCGAACAAATTCTTGGTAGAGAAGGCCAACACCCAGCCAGCACATCCACTGATACAGTCGTTCGGCTTGAATCCAGTTCAACCCATCCCATCCTGCCGTTAGAAGATCTGGAATTCCGTTTTGTATGCGTTTTATGTGGGCATGAAGTTCTGGATGAACCGGGATCAGGATGTCTGAGTAGCGAAGACTATCCCCTCCATTGAATTGTAGTTTTGAATCGGCCAAGCCAAATTGCTCAATCCAAAAGGCAGGCAACAAAGGAAGGCGGCCTTCTGGCCCTTCGGGCACAGGCAATCCTGATAGCACGCAGCAATGGGCCGAGGCCTCTTCCGCTTGAAAGGGATGAAAGTAGGGAATACCGGTTTGAATCACTTTTTGCTGCGCTGCTGGTTTGCGGCTACTTTCTCGCTGCGCTCAGAGAAATAGGGTTGGGCGTTGGGATGGCTGCCATAGGGGCAGTGCCGACATTGCAATCGGCAACATTGTCCCCTTCTTTTCAGGTAGACTTCGGTAAAGACATACTTGCCGTCTGACGTGATATAGTAGTCGATTCCTTCCTGCATACAACGAAGTCTACAAAGTTACACGCCAAGATAATTCCAGGGTGTGATGGCCAGCATTTCTTTTTTGAGCGCTTGGCTAACAGGCAATCCTTCAATAAAGGAATGAATCAGAGACTGGTCGGGGGCTTGTCCGGTTCGGGTCAGATCTTTGAGCCACTCATAGGCTTGTGGATGTCCTTCGCGCCTCAATAGGGTCTGTATGGCTTCTGCTACCACCCCCCAATTGCGTTCCAAATCGGCATGCATTTTTTCGGCATGGGCATCGATGCGGAAAAGGCCTTTGCGCAGTGATTGCCAGGCAATTAGGGTATGCGCCAGTGGTACGCCCAGGTTGCGTAATACGGTGCTGTCGGTAAGGTCGCGCTGCAAACGCGAAATGGGTAATTTGGACGCCAAAAACTCGAGCTGCGCGTTGGCCCATCCCATATTCCCCTCGGCATTCTCGAATTGAATAGGGTTTACCTTATGGGGCATGGCGGAACTGCCTACTTCACCCGAAACCACGAGTTGATGAAAATACCCCATGGAAATGTACTGCCAAATGTCGCGGGCAAAATCGATCCAAATGGTGTTGATTCGGCACAGATTGTGGCAATAGGCGGCCAAATAATCGTAGTGTTCGATTTGGGTGGTGAATTGGTTTCGCATAAGCCCCATTTCATTCCGGAGGAAATCATCAGCGAATGCAGGCCAATCCACCAGAGGAAAGGCCACATGGTGTGCATTGAAATTTCCGGTTGCCCCTCCAAATTTGCCGGCAAAGGGAAGCGCCGACCAAAGGGCTGCCTGGCGTTCGACACGCTCTTCAAAAACGCGAAGTTCTTTGCCTAAACGGGTTGGGCTAGCCGGTTGCCCGTGGGTGTGGGCCAACATAGGGAGCTTTTCCCACTGTTGGGCTCGATCGGAAAGCGCACTGCGGAGCAGGTCGAACTCGGGCATGAAAATCCGTTCATGGGCCATTTTGAGCAGCCATGGAACAGCGGTATTGTTCACATCCTGTGAGGTGAGTCCAAAATGAACCCAAGGCGAAAATTGCCCAAGATTGGCCTCTTCAAGTTTTTCCCGTATATAATACTCAACGGCTTTTACATCATGCTGCAAGGTTTTTTCCAATTCTTTGATGCGCAGGGCTTCTTCTTCGCTGAAATTACTTTCGATGGAATCGAGTGTCGATAACTCCGTGGGGCCCAATTGGGGAAATTGGGGCAATGAAAGTTGCGCAAGGGCTTTCAGATAGCGCAGCTCTACGATCAAGCGTTGACGGATGAGTGCGTATTCTGAGAAGAAGGGCGACAAAGCGGATGCACTGTTCCAATAGCGCCCATCAATCGGCGATAGCGCATGAAGGGGGGAGGAATTCTCTGAGGTTGCGTGCACCGGACGTACTTTTATTCGATTTTTGTAGTTTGGATGTGTAAAAATAGCAATCGACCGGCTTTGATTCGCCTTTTCATTTTTTGCCTGATATCCTTGATATTGTGTTCGGCTACTTCGGGCCTGGCCCAACCTAGGGCTGTGATGGTTTGGGAACTCCCGGCCTACATTGATGAAAATGGCGACACCATACCCGTTGTATTTCTGCCATCCATTACAATCCGAAGTAAGCGCTTTTTTAAGAGTGCTCGCGATGAGAAGCGTTTCAATAAGCTCTATCAGAACGTCAGACGGGTATATCCCTTGGCCAAAGAGGCGGGTAGGCGGCTCACAGCTTTAGAGGAGCGTCTAAAAACCATTCCTGAGGCCAAACACCGGGCCTATACCAAGGCCTTGGAGGATTCTTTGAAAAGGGAGTATAAAAAGGAACTGATGGCGCTAACAGTTACCCAGGGCAGGATTTTGATCAAGTTGGTAGACCGCGAGACTTCTCGGAGCACCTATTCTATAGTTAAGGAGTTTCGGGGTAGTTTTGAGGCGTTTATGTGGCAAAGTTTGGCCTCCTTATTTGGGAGCAACCTCAAATCGACCTATGATTCAGAAGAGGACCGAGATATTGAGATCATTATAAAAGACATCGAGGCTGAATCCTATCGTCCGCCGATGAAGTTGCGCCGTTCCGGCTCGAAATCCAACACAAACGAATAATCAAGGACGTCACCGATGAATCAAAATCAAATGAGCGCACTGGATGTGCTGGCCATTGCGGCCCACCCCGACGATGCCGAATTGGGTTGCGGGGGAACTTTAATGCTCCACCAGAAACTGGGGCGCAGGGTGGGGATTTTGGATCTCACACGGGGCGAATTGGGAAGCAGGGGCAGCGCCGATTTGCGTGATGCTGAAGCGCGTTCCGCTGCAGAGTTTATGCGTCTCGATTACAGGGCGCAGTTGGGAATGGCCGACGGCTTGTTTGAGGAGACAGAAGCGAATTTGCTTTCAATGGTCCGTGCGCTTCGTTTGACCCGTCCGCGCGTCATTTTAGCGAATGCCTTATCTGATCGGCATCCAGATCATGGACGGGCAGCCCATTTGGTGCGTCGTGCGGTTTTTATGTCCGGTTTACCCAAATTCGAGACTTTTGGTGATAACAACATGAAACAGGACGCATTCAGACCCGATTTGTTGCTGCACTACATCCAGGATCATTTCCGCAAGCCAGATTTGGTCGTCGACATCACGCCCTTTTTTCACGAAAAAATGGAGGCCATACGTTGCTATACCTCTCAATTTCATGATCCCACAAGCAAGGAGCCGCAAACTCCTATTTCGGGTGCCGACTTCTTTCCGTTTCTCGAAGCCAGGGCGCGGGAGATGGGTCGCATGATCGGGGTTCCATTCGGAGAAGGATTTGAATTACATAAGCCATTGAAAATAAATGATTTTAATGACTTAATATAAAGTAAAATCTATGCTTTTTTTAGGGTGATGTGGGTGATTTCTGGCCAAATACCCAATCGCCCCGGATAACCCAGAAACCCGAATCCGCGGTTCACATATAAGTATTGTTTACCGAACTGGTAGAGTCCGGCCCAATGGGGATAGACCCAAGAGCTCGGGCTCCATTTTACCACGCCTGGGATCTCAATGCCGGCTTGCATGCCATGAGTATGTCCACTGAGTGTAAGATTGATGAATGGAAAATCGGACCGCACGATGTCTTCGAAGTGAGATGGGTCGTGACTTAATAAAATCTGAAAAGTGTCCTTTGAAATACCTTGAGATGCAGCGGCTAAATCGCCATACTGAGGAAATCGCCCCCTCGATCCCCAGTTATCGACCCCGACAAGGGCAATACGTTCATCATTCAATTCAAGATATCGGTGTTCATTGCGCATTAATGTCCAACCCGCATCCGCCTGAATCCGATGCATCATAGACATATTATCTATTTTCGCCTGTTGATTATTCCATTCATAATAATCACCATAATCGTGGTTACCCAGAATGCTGAACACTCCCTTTGGGGCACGAATCTGTTGAAGTATAGAGCGCCAGGGGAGTGCCTCATCGCTTCGGTTGTTTACCAGGTCGCCCGTAAAAACTATACAATCTGGAGCAGTATCCAGCGCCATATCAATACCGCGCCGAACGTCTCTTCGGCTTCCAAAGGAGCCAAGATGCATGTCACTGAGTTGAACGAGGGTAAATCCATGGAAAGACGGCGGTAGGTCGGGATAGGTTAAAGTTACCCGATGAAGTGTGTAGGCGTATGCCCCGCGAACGGTTCCGTAGGTAAGGCCCACCAAAGGAATGCCTGCGGTGATGAGGGCTGCCCTGCTTAAAAATTCAGAGCGGGTGATGCCATTGCGTATTTCACTGCTTGATGTT
>SYHW01000051.1 GCA_005799065.1 Bacteroidota bacterium | reverse complement strand
TCTTCATGCATGCCTGCTGTGGCTAATTTATCACCTTTTTTGGTGAAAGTATGGCTAGCGGAACAGGAGGTCAACAGCAACAATCCGGCGGCCCAAAAGGAGCGAAAAATTCGGAAGGATTTTCTAATGGGATGGGGGAATTGGAGCGAAGGTGTACGCATTTCCGTTCGTAAAGGGCTACAAAAATAGAAAGAAGGCATGAATTGCCTGCTCACATCGGCTGTTTCTTTTCAATTACCGTGCCATTGGGCTGTCGATTGCTTGTGTACCTTTGTCGTGTGCTGAAGCAGACCAACAAGCGGATTTTTTGGGGCGGGCTCACGGGGGATCTTCTCTCTTTGGGAACAGTGCAGGCCCTAGGCGCCCTTCTTCCTTTGGCTACCGTACCCCATTTGTTGCGGGTGGTGGGTTTAGAATCGTTTGGTTGGTATAACCTCAGCTTAGCCCTGATGAATTTTGGGGTGGCTTGGGTCGATTATGGGTTTACCCTAACCGGTAGTCGCGATAAATCGGCCATCGATGCGCATCAAACGACAACGGATGCGCATCAAACGACAACGGATGTGCATCAAACAGGGCTTAGGGAGACGGGCAAGAAGCACTCGAATGCCCCACAGCTGTTGTTTTCCCGCTATTTTTTCACCCAGCTTTTGCTGCTGGGCATTGGTCTGCCTGTTCTGGTTTTGTTGGTAATGAGTATTCCATCGTGGCGCGCAAACGCCTGGTTTTTCTTCTTCTCTGCACTGCTCCTACCGGCTCAGATCTTCATGCCTGCCTGGTGGCTCCAAGGATCGCGACAATTTGCCCTGCTCGCACGTTGGCAAGTCCTCGGACGCTTGCTCTTCGCCCTCGGCGTCTTTGTTTTGATCGACAGCCCGGATGATCAGTTGATTCTGCCCCTTTTGAATGGTGGATGTATGCTGCTGGTTTCCATCGCGGCATTTTTCCAGGTGATTTCTACGCATAAAATTTCACTTCAATGGCCCGGACTGGCTTCCTGCGGAGCCTTGTTGCGTGTCAACCGACCTGTTTTTGTGGGTGGTCTCAGCAGCGCTTTTTACGCACACAGTACGTTGATTGTCTTGGAGTTGTTTGCCGGTGTTCGGTGGGTAGGCCTCATTTCCACCTTGGAAAAAATCATGTTGGTTTTTAGGATGGCCGCCAATAGCTTTCAGCAGGTGCTGATACCGCGAATCAGCGCTTTTGTTTCGGCAGCACCCTTGAATGCGACGACATACCTGCGTAAGCTGGTTTTGCCTGTGGCCACCTTGGGCTTTGTGGGTAGTATTTCTTTATGGGTCATGGGTCCTCAATTACTCAGCCTTGTAGCCGGTCAACCGCAACCGGAGGCGGAGGCCCTACTGCGTTGGTTGGCACTACTTCCCCCTATTTTAGCCCTTGGGGTATTGCCCTCCAGCCTACTCCTCGCAACCAAAAATAATTTTTTGTTCGGTCGAAATTTGACGACAGCCGCGGCGGTGGCTGTTGGTGTTCATCTGTTGCTGGTGCCTTATTATGGGGCATGGGCTACTATAACATCATTAATCGCAGCAGAACTGCTCTTGCTGTGGCGGAATTTGGCCTCGATGAAATACGTATTAGTGGGTAAGAACAACCAAGTTGCGCATGAAGGCTGAAGAGGTCTTGGTGGTGGTGGTTCTCTACAGCAATCAAGCTGAGCCCTGCTTGGCGCTGAGGTCGTTGATGGCCCACCCCGAGGCACAACGTATGTCATGGGTCATCTGGGACAACCATCCCCTACCAGACATGAAAACAAAGCTGCAACATTGGTTGGCCGATGAGGAATCGATCTGCATCGAACGATGGCATTATGAGGCCCATGCCGAGAATCCGGGGCTCAGCTGCGCGTATCGGGCTGCCTCCAAGTGGGCCATGGATTGGGGGTGCTCTTGGATGTTGCTGGCCGATCAGGACACCCATTTTCCAGCGGATTGGTGGGATGGTTATTCCCAGGGGGTTGATCACAGCGCCTTTGGGCTCATGATTCCTCAATTGTATAGTTCCGGTATGTGCATCTCCCCGGCTGTTCATCGTTTTGGGATCAGTCGCCCCAATCCACGGCCTTGGGTAGGTGAAATTGATCTGTACCAATATATGCCCATCAATTCGGGTATGATGATCCGAATTTCCGACTACATCCGCTGTGGGGGGCATTTATCTGAGGTTCGTCTCGATTTCAGCGATACCGCTTTTGTATACCGCCTGCGCTCAGCCGCCGTTCGTGCGGCGGTCATTCCCGTGGTTTGTAACCATGGTTTATCGGGCCTTGAACCGGGGTCCTATGCGGTGCGTTTGCTGCGCTTCAGGCATTTTTGCCGCGACGCTCGCTCTTGGGCCAAAACCGAAGGGCCTGCTGCATACATCACCATTGTCGTTATTGCCCGTGCCTTACGGCTATCGATGAGATACCGCCGATTTGGTTTTATGCGCGTACTTTTGCAGCAGTTTTTTCTGGGCAGACCGATATGAACCGCAATAAAGCCAAGGCCAGTTCACCACTCCACCCCCTTTTGGTGGGCCTGTTCGGTCTGAGTTTGACTGAGCTCATTCTTGGAGGTGGTGGCCGATGGTTCGATTGGGGATTCCTCACGCCGCGCATGTTGTTGTTTGCGGCTTGTCAGCTTACATGGCTCATCAGCTGGGCTCGGGGGCATTTCCAACCCGGATCACGCATTTTCTTGCTGACCGCGATACCTTTGGCTGGTATGGCCCTAGCGGCGGCCAATGGATTGATGAATGGTGGCCCCACCGCTGCGGTGTTTGCCGACCTTAAACCCCTGCTGTTCATCCTCAATCTTCCCTTTTACAGGCTTATTCTTCGAGACCCGATCGCCCGATTGTGGTTGGTCCAGATCTTTCGGTGGGTGGGATTGGTTATGGCCTGCGCTTATCTGATTTTTTGGTCGATGTGGCAATCTGATTGGATTGATGGATGGGCGTTTTATCAGTCGACTGAATCGATGGGCGAGTTCTTTTTCCGTGGTAATATGGGCTTTTTTTATAAAGGCTTCATATTTCTTCCCATCGCCTTGTTTTTTTGGCAAACGATGAAGAGTAAATGGAAATATATAGCTCACGCATTGTTATATATAGCTATTTTATTAACATTTACTCGAGCCATTTGGCTTATTTTGCTGTTTTTCCCGCTGCGGGCCATTTATCTGGGGGGCGGCCGAAACCGTCTCGCCTGGCTTGGTCTTTTTTTAATGCTCATTGGTCCCTGGTTGGTTGAGGTAGGGGTGGTCAACAACCGAAACGAACGCGAATTTTTAGAACTCAAAGGTGGCCCTTACCCCAATCAGGAGTATTTAGAAAATTATCCATACCCCGAATGGCAAATGTCCCTATCGTATGCTTTTGGTCAGGGTATTGCAAACCGTCATTTCAGCATGATGGAACGATTTGTTCAAATCGATGAGGTGGAGCAGCGTATTGGCCCAATGAGCTTACTTTTCGGCCACGGTTTTGGCATAGGAACGCCATTGAAACCTGTGCACATGGAAATCAGCTATCTGGAGATCTTCCATAAACAAGGTCTTTTGGGCTTGGTCAGTTGGGGCCTCCTTTTCTTAGCCTTATGGATACAATATCGTCGCTCATCGGGCCTATTACCCTTCGACCGAGGCATTTCGTCTGCTCTTTTCCATTCCGCATTCTTGTTGTTTACCATATCATTTTTCAATCCCTTCATCAATTCGCCCATGGGGATCGCTGTTTTGGCTATGGGAATTGCGCTCCCGCATTATTTTGACAACAGAGATCAATCCACTCATACCACCGGAGCTCGGTTCAGGAGGCCTGAAGTGAGTGTGTGCATGTCCACCTATAATGGTTCTCGCTGGATTCGCGCGCAAATCGACAGCATTTTACCCCAACTGCTGCCGGGTGATCATTTATGGGTGGCGGATGATGGGTCGACCGATGGAACTTTGGAGATTCTACAGGATTATGTAGATCAAGGGGCGCCCATTCAGGTCTTACCTGCAGATGGGCAAGCCATGCGCCACCCCTCCTATAACCTAGAGCGCGCCTTACAGGCGGCCACGGGTGTGTATATTTTTTTAGCTGACCAAGACGATGTATGGCTGCCTGGCAAGGTGGATGGTGTTTGTGCCGCCCTCGACAGGCATACCTTGGTGATCCATGATGCTCGGGTAACCGACGAGAAGCTCCAAACCATTTCGCCCAGTTTTTTCGGGATGCACCGCACCAAAACAGGGGCCATCGAGAATTTTGTGCGCAATCATTACCTGGGTTGCTGTATGGCTTTTAGAAAATCCTTGTTGGTGAAGGCGCTGCCCTTCCCGCCGAAATTGGCCATGCACGACATTTGGCTGGGCAATGTTGCTGCCCTTTGGTTTGATACTCATTTTTTATCGAAAGATTATGTTCTTTACAGGCGGCATACAGACACAGCCAGCACGACTGCTTCCGCCAGTGGCTATACACTCAGGCAACAAATTTTGCTCAGGTGGCAACTCGCCCGGCAGATTGGCCTTCAATTGAACCAGAAAACATGAACCAACCCCAACCCTATTTTAGTGTCGTCACGGTATGCTTTCAGGAGGCCCAAACCCTAAGGCATACCCTGTTGAGTGTGGCGATGCAAAAAGGGGTGTCGATTGAACATTGGGTCATCGATGGAGGATCGACCGATGGGGCGCTGGAAATTCTCAAAGAATGGGATTTGGAGTTGAAAAACGCTGAAACACGGCGAGCAGAGCCTGGGTATCAGTTCAAATGGATTTCAGAATCTGATCGGGGATTGTATGATGCCATGAATAAAGGCATCGCCCGTTCCACCGGTCTCTTTGTTGGCATTTTGAATGCAGATGACTTTTACCCACATCATCGGGTGCTGTCGCGCGTTCGTGGTCAGTTGGAACAATCGGGTGCCGATCTGCTGTATGCCGATTTAAATTATGTGGAAGCCCGAGATTTTCGCCGTGTTGTTCGTGCGTGGAAATCGGGCATCTTCCACCATCGATCGTTTCATTGGGGGTGGATGCCGCCCCATCCCACATTATTCATTAAACAGGAATGCTATAGACAATCGGGTGGCTATAGATTGGACTTCGGCACGGCTGCCGATTATGAGTTTATGCTCAGGATTTTTTTGGTTCATCAGTTAAAAACCACCTATGTAGCCAAAACAACCATTCATATGCGTGTGGGGGGGGTAAGCAACAAGGGCTGGATCGCGCGCTGGAAAGCCAATCGAATGGATCGTAAGGCATGGCAGGTGAATGGCCTAAAACCTTACTTTTTTACCCTCTTTTTAAAGCCATTCCGAAAATTATCACAGTTTAGTTAGAATGGTGAAAGCGGGGTGAAATTGGGTTGGGTGGGGGCCTTTTCGAATCAGCCTCTGAAGCTCATTTCCATGCCAGTCCATGCCCGGGCAAAGACGCCTAAGGGAAGAGCAATACCTGTTTCGGGGGTTGGCAGATAGAGTTCCCCGGTATGGAGTCGGTCTTCGGGATAGGCATCGCTCAAGAAGTTCCTCAGCACGAGTGATGAAAGTCCGAGCGAATAGGCATTCACCAAGAGGAAATGGGCGGTGGGCTCTAGAATTGCGCGAACATCATCCATCAAGGCGTAGATTTGGTCTTCCAATTTCCATCGTTCTCCCGAAGGTCCAAGTCCGTATGCCGGTGGGTCAAGCAAAACACCCGTGTAGCGATTGCCCCTTTTTCGCTCCCGTGCCACAAATTTGCGGGCGTCTTCCAGTACCCAGCGAATGCCGTCGAGTCGACTCAATGTCATATTCTCGTGTGCCCAGTCGACTACCTGGCGTACGGAGTCGAGGTGGACCACATCGGCACCGGCCTGTCGGGCGGCTAGACTGGCGCCACCGGTGTATGCGAATAAATTCAGAACTTTAGCGGGCTTCTGGAGTGCCTTGATGCTCCGTGCAACAAACTCCCAATTGTCGGCCTGTTCGGGAAAGATTCCTATGTGTTTGAACGAAGTGAGCGCCAGTCGAAACCGCAGATTCAACGCATGGGTTTGATAGTTGAGTGTCCATTCCGACCTACTGTCTTTTCCTTTGAGGGGGACCCACTGTCCGCCATGCGCACCTTGCTGCTCGAAACGCCAGTGGGCGCGCTTCATCCATTCCTCGCCAGAGAGGCGAGGCGACCATAAGGCTTGGGGCTCAGGGCGAATTAGCAGTTGACTGCCCATGCGCTCTAATTTCTCCTTGCCTCCACAATCGATCAGGGCATATTCTGACCACCCGTTCGGACAATGGGCCTCAATGCGCACACCTACCTTGCTGCCCATGGCCTTATTCGGGGCGCCCGTGTTCGGGTCTCATGTGGGGGAAGAGCAATACCTCTTGTATGCTGTTTTGATTGGTCATGATCATCGAAAGCCTGTCAATACCTATCCCGATCCCTGCTGTCGGTGGCATACCATACTCCAGGGCTCTGAGGAAATCCTCGTCGGGCATCATGGCCTCGGCATCTCCTCTTTTTCCCAGCTCTATCTGGGCCTCGAAACGCGCGCGCTGGTCGTCGGGGTCGTTTAATTCGCTGAATGCATTGGCCAACTCTTTCCGGTTGCAGATCAACTCGAATCGTTCAGTCAGCTCAGGATTGTCGGCGTGTCTTTTGGCCAAAGGTGACATTTCAACGGGATAGTCTGTGATGAATGTGGGCTGGATGAGGTGGGGCTCCACACAATGTCCGAAGATTTCATCGAGAAGGGCCGGTCGAGTAGCCGATTCTGGCACATCCACCCCCAGCTTTCGGGCTTCGGCCAATAGCTCTATGTCGGTCAAGTTCCGAAGGTCTAGTCTGGTGTACGATTCGATCGCACCATGCCAGGTATGGCGGGCCCAAGGCCTTGCGAAGTTGATTTTTTGATCACCCACCATAATCTCTGTTGTTCCGTGTAGACCCAGGGCTACACGCTCTATCAATGCCTCGGTCATATCCATCATCCATCGGTAGTCGCGGTAGGCCGCATAAAGCTCTACTTGGGTAAACTCCGGATTGTGGTAGCGGCTCATGCCCTCATTGCGAAAATCGCGGGCGAACTCATACACCCCATCGAATCCCCCAACGATCAGCCTCTTAAGATACAATTCATTGGCGATTCTCAGGTATAGCTTCATGTCGAGGCTGTTGTGGTGGGTGGTGAATGGCCTTGCGGCCGCACCCCCATAAATGGGTTGAAGGATCGGGGTTTCAACCTCTAAAAATCCACGTTCATTGAAAAAATCGCGCATCAATTGAATCATGCGTGCGCGCTTGCGGAACACCTCACGCACTTCTGGATTAACCACCAAGTCCACATAGCGCATGCGGTGTCGTTGTTCGGGATCGTGAAAACCATCAAATTCTTGCCCTTGTTCATCGCGCTTCACTATGGGAAGTGGGCGAAGTGACTTGCTCAGCAACGAAAATTGCTGTACCCTCAAGGAGATCTCTCCTACCTGGGTGCGAAACACGTATCCCTTAACCCCAATAATGTCGCCGATGTCGCAGTGCTTCTTGAATAGTTCGTTATAGGTGAACGATTCACCGTTGGTATCGAGTTCATCGCGGTTGAGGTATAGTTGTATTCGACCGCTTCCGTCCTGGAGTTCGGCAAATGATGCTTTACCCATAATGCGGCGGCTCATGATTCGTCCACCCAAAACCACTTCTTCCCAATTTTCGGTCTCCTCGTCCTTGAATCTCGATAAGATATCCGCGATGGTATGAGAAATGGGTAGGTTGATGGAGGGGTATGGGTCTACACCCTGCTGGCGAATGGCTTCGAGTGCTTCGCGGCGAATGCGTTCCTGTTCCGATCGTTCGATCATTGGGATTGGATTATTAAGGGGGCAAAAATACGCACTAGGGGGCCTCCGAGTTTTCTACTACGAAGGCCAGTTCTTGCAGGGCCAGCCACGACATGAGTCCGGCACCTGTCCTTAAGGCCTCCTCATCAATATCAAAACGGGCAGTATGAACGGGTGCTGTGATGCCCTTTTCTTCATTACGGGTTCCCAATCGATAGAAGCATGCGTCTGCATGCTGGCCATAATAAGCAAAGTCTTCAGCCGCCATCCACAAATCGAGATTAACTACCTGCTCATCGCCCAAATAACTGCAGGCAGCGTCCCTAAGCCGAGCGGTTAGTTCGGGGTGGTTGTTGAGGCATGGGTATCCTACATTGATGTGCACTTCACATTGAGCACCTAATGCGGCGGCGGTACCCTCAGCCACTTGACGAATCAACGCGTGCGCGCGGTAGCGCCAGTCCTCGTTGAGTGTCCGGAAGGTACCCAATACCTCCACCTCATTGGGGATCACATTGTAGGTACCATCGGCATGAATGCGTCCGAACGACAAAACCGATGGGGTTGCGGGGTGTGCGTGTCGACTGACCACCTGCTGAAGAGCCACAAGGGTCTGCGCGCAGGCCATAACGGGATCGATATTCTGATGCGGCTGCGCAGCATGTCCGCCCTTACCCTTAAACACAAGCTTCAGCTCATCGGCCGAGGCCATGTACATCCCTGACCTAAAGCCCACCTTTCCAGCCGGAATGAGGGGCATGACGTGCTGACCGACAACAGCGGAGGGCACCGGATTTTGCAAAACCCCATCGCGAATCATGAGCGAGGCTCCACCAGGTAGACGTTCTTCGGCGGGTTGAAAAATCAGGCGTATCGTTCCGTCAAAGGCATCCGTGAGGCGACTGAGAATACCTGCAACCCCGAGCAGACTCGCTGTGTGTGCGTCGTGCCCGCAGGCATGCATGATGCCCGGTCGATTGGATCGGTAGTCAACCTCATTCTCCTCGTGAATCGGTAATGCGTCCATATCGGCTCTGAGGGCCACGAGTGCCCGATCCGGATTTCGGCCTTTTATATGGGCCACCAAGCCGTGTCCACCCACCCCCTTGGAGTAGGCAATTCCCAAGGCATCTAACTGACCTGCCACATAGGCCGCAGTCTGTTCCTCTTCGTAGGAAAGCTCTGGATTCTGGTGCAAATGTCTTCGGTGAACCACCACCTGTGCGAACAAGTCAGTCGACAATTCCTGAATGCGTGACTTCAGATCTGTTATTTTCATAGTGCTGAAAGTATACCGTTTATTGCCGAATATAAGAAGATCAATTATTGCCGTCTATATGAAAATCGTTCATTGCCTGCTATATCGTTCAATGACTGCTATATGTATATCGTTCAATGACGCTCAACATTATTTTGATCATTACTCGATAAATACCTCATCCGGTACCACAAAGCTCGTTTTGTATCCGAGCTGACGGAATTCAGGCAAAAGCTGCTCAGCTTCTCTCTGGCTGCGGAAATCGCCTATTCGCACCCTAAAGTTGGGTTGACGATAGACCAGATGTATGCTCATATTGGGGTATGCACCCTCCATTTCCTGTTTCAATCGCATGGCCTCGGTACGG
>SYHW01000050.1 GCA_005799065.1 Bacteroidota bacterium | reverse complement strand
TAATAAATCATGGGTTTATCAAATACGGGCATGAGTTGTTTACTCATGGCGAGCGTCAGCGGATGCAGACGTGTGCCGGAACCTCCGGCCAAAACAATGCCTTTCATAATATGGAATGCACAAAAATAGCCAATATGTTCCTCAATGTCTACCTGATTTCTATCTTTGCAGCCTAAAATTGACGAACACATCATGAGAGAAATTCAAATGCGTGAGGCGCTGAGAGAAGCCATGCAAGAGGAGATGCGCCGCGATGAAACGGTGTTTTTGATGGGTGAGGAAGTGGCCCAATACAACGGGGCCTACAAGGTGAGCCAGGGCATGCTCGATGAATTCGGTGCCAAGCGTGTAATTGATACCCCCATTGCCGAACTCGGTTTTGCCGGGATTGGTGTGGGTGCCGCTATGAACGGATTGCGACCCATTATTGAGTTCATGACCTTCAATTTCTCTTTGGTGGCCATCGACCAGGTTGTGAATGCTGCGGCCAAAATGTTGAGTATGTCGGGTGGCCAATTCGGTGTGCCCATCGTGTTTCGGGGCCCTTCCGGCTCTGCCGGCACCTTGGGCGCCCAGCACTCACAGGTCTTCGAAAGCTGGTATGCACAGGTGCCCGGTCTTAAAGTGGTTTCTCCATCCAATCCCTATGATGCCAAGGGTCTGCTGAAGACGGCCATCCGCGATCAGGATCCGGTTATCTTTATGGAGTCGGAACAGATGTATGGCGACAAAGGCGAGGTGCCCGAGGGAGAATACCTCGTCCCCATTGGAAAAGCCGACGTGAAACGCTCCGGAACGGATGTAACCTTGGTTTCATACAACAAAATGATGAAGGTTGTGTTGGAGACCGCGCGTTTGTTGGAAGCTGAGGGCATTTCAGCGGAGGTTATTGACTTGCGCAGCATTCGTCCGCTCGACCACCAAACCATTATCGATAGCGTTCGCAAAACCAATCGACTGGTTGTGGTTGATGAAAGTTGGCCCTTTGCATCGATTTCTTCTGAAATTGCATTTAGGGTGCAAAGAGACGCGTTCGATGACTTGGATGCGCCGGTGTTGCGTGTGAATGGTGCAGATGTGCCCATGCCCTATGCTCTTCCTCTGGTGCAGGCCTATTTGCCCTCCGTGGAGAAGGTCATGCGGGCAGTCAAAGAGGTGATGTATTTGGCCAAACCTTAGGGTATAGGTCGATATTTTTTTGCCTGATCGAATAAACCTCCGTCTTTAGGGTCTGTCAAAGGCCGGGCTATGAACAAAGGCGAATCCAAACCGGAGAAAGACCCGGTCGAGCGGGAAATCATTCAGTTGTTTGCATCAGGTGCGGGCGATTCAGCCCTTCGCCTGATGATGCGAACTTTTCAGCAGCTGCTCTACAAGCATATCCGGCGTATGGTGGTCGATCACGATGCAGCCGATGATTTGCTGCAAATGACCTTCATTAAAGCCTGGCAAAATTTGGGGGGATTCAGGGGCGATTCAAGCCTGAAAACCTGGCTCTACACCATAGCCAGCAACCAGTGCTTGAGCTATTTAAAAAAGAAGCGACAGGTGTTTTTTCTGCCCATACACGATATCGAGCCCGAGTTGAACCGACAATTGAAGGCCGGGAGTGACGTGCTGGATGGGGATGAGATTCACTTGCGTTTGCAATCTGCCGTGCTCAAATTGCCCGATAAACAGCGACTGGTATTCAATATGAAATATTACGACGAGCTGGATTATGAAACGATGTCGCGCATCACTGGAACATCTGTAGGGGCACTGAAAGCATCCTATCACCACGCTGTACAAAAAATTCAAAAACAAATTAGGAATTCCGATTAAACCTCTAGTTTTAGGCCTTGTCAAATACCTTTGTATGAACAATATGTTCGAGCCGCTTCCTCCTCCCAACGATTCGTTTTCCACGCCCTACGGCTACTTTGAAAACTTGCCTGAGCGCACAATCAATCGACTTCAGTCTGGTTTTCGTTCAGTTCAGCCCGTATCGCCGCTTTGGCGGTTTAAATGGAGTGGCTTTGCTTTTTTATTCGTTTTAGCGCTCTTGATTGGGGGACGGATGCTTCATAGAGGAAGCTATTCGCAAGAAAAGAGCCACAGCCTTGCGCTCAATGCGTCTTTGATCGAGCTGTCCGAATCTGCCCGTATAGATTATCTGTTGTCACAATCGCCTGCACCAGACCCTTATTGGTTATCCCTTACTGAAATGTCCACTGCGCCCATAATCGATACTGAAATTGCCGCGGAAGTTTTGGATCCATCCTCCGAAACTTCTTTGCCTTCAGATTATGAATGGGCGCTAATGACCGAAATTGATTGAACTGTAACACTATGAGAACTGCCACGAAATATTTTGCATTTTTATTAACTGTTTGCTTGTTGGTGACTTTGAAAGTTGAAGCACAACGAACGGGCGGAGCTGGGCACGGAATGAGAGAAGTAGGGAAAGAGGAACGCCAGGAACGGATAAAGGCCCTTAAAGTGGCCTATATTACCAGAGAATTGTCGCTCACAGAGCGGGAGGCACAGGTTTTTTGGCCGGTCTACAACAGGCATTCCGATGTGCGCGAACAAAAGCAAAAGGCGATCATGCAATCACGCGCTGGAGGAAGTGGCAACGGTGTTCAGAGTTATTCAGGTGAGTCTGTTAAAATGTTGGATGAGTACTTTAGGCTTCGCCAAGAAGAGTTGGAGGCCGAGCGCCAATACTACCAAGCTATTCGGGAAGTATTGCCAGAGCCCAAAGTGGCCTTGCTCCTCCAGGCTGAACATCGGTTTCATCGGGAGGTGTTGGCAAGCCTTAAGGCTGGATCCCAAAATGCACCTCAAACGCGTCCTATGAATCCAGGCCGCCCAATGCCTCCGAGAAACTGATTTTTTAGATCAAAATTTCATTATTTTCTACCGCCACCAGGTTTTAGCGGTCTGATTTCTACATCAACCGTCAGAAAGTTCGGTGATGTTTCGAGTAGTTCCCGCAGCAAATTAGCGACATCCTCCGAACGAAGCATATGCTCGTTGGGTTCGATGCCTGGAATGAGGTCGAAAAAATTCGTGGACACCGACCCCGGGTAAACGCAGCTCACTTTAATGCCAAATTCTCTGAGTTCGGCGTATAAAGAATGGGAGAAGCCGCGAACGGCAAACTTGGTCGCACAATAGGCGCTGGTCTGGGCCATGGCTTGCAAACCGGCAATGGAGCTGATGTTGATGATGTGACCCAGACCGTTTTGTTTGAGAATGGGCACAAGCGCCCGGGTGGCCAGCATGAGTCCGTGAACGTTGGTGTTGAACATTTGGTACCAATCATCGATAGGCAGTTCCTCAATTCGGCCGAATAGACCAAAACCTGCATTATTGATGAGTCCGTAGATCGCCGAAGACCCCCATAGGTTCATGGTTTTTTCTAAGGCGGCATTCACCTGATCGGGTTCCGTTACATCACACCCGATAAATCGAAATGAGGGGTGCTCGAATGGGGGGGCATTTCGTCCCCAGCCAACTACTCGATAGCCTAGGCTGCACAACAACTCCGATGTGGCCCGGCCTATGCCCTTGCTCACACCTGTAATAATAATCACTCGATTCTCGCGCATAAAGACGTTTTTTGGTGGTAAAGATAGGCTATAGAAATTAGAGCATCTAGAGCGGGTCTTGTTTTGTGGGCTCATTGAGTGGATCCTCGTCTAGGTTCCTGTCGTTGAGAAGTTTCTCGGCTATGCCCAAATCGTCGGCCTCCGATGCCAATTTATCGCGTCGCCACCGCAGAATCCTCGGAAACCGTAACGCTATTCCAGCCTTATGCCGCACACTTCTTTGGATGCCGTCAAATCCGATTTCGAATACGAGTTGGGGTACCACAGTGCGTACAGGCCCAAACTTCTCTGTGGTATGGCCCTTGATCCACGCATCAACTTCTCGAATTTCTGTATCGGTTAGTCCACTATACACCTGAGCGATGGGAAGAAGCCGCGTCCGTTCCTGATCCCAAATGGCCATGCTGTAGTCGGTAAATAAGTTCGACCTTCGTCCATGTCCGGGGCGTGCATAGAGCAAAACGGCGTCGAGTTGCATGGGATCTAATTTCCACTTCCACCAGTGACCCCGTTTACGGCCCGATTCGTAACCAGAGCAAGCTCGTTTGAGCATGATGCCCTCCGCTGCGTGGCGTCTCGATTCAAGTCTTCTCTGGTGCAGATCGCTCCATTCAATTCCTTCGATGAGTGGCGAGGCATGCAATAAGGGGTGATTCAGGGTTTCAACGAGCCTTTCCAGAAGCCACCTTCGTTCTGATAGGGATTTTCGTCGAATGTCTTGGCCATCGAGTTCCAAAAGGTCGTATGCATACACGAAAACGGGCGGTTGGGTCGTCATTCGGGCTGAGGGCTTGGTTCGTCCCAATCGTTTTTGCAGGTCTTGAAAGCTTCCGACCGCCGGGAATTCTCCACACAGCAATTCACCGTCGATCACTGTTCCATGCGGCAGTAAGTGGGCAAGCGCAGCGATTTCAGGAAAAGCGTCATCCAACCGTTCCTCCCCGCGCGACCATATCGACGACACCCCCTCACGGAGTATCATTTGAATACGAATACCATCCCATTTCCATTCGGCCATCCAATCAGTCCTGCTTCCCAACTGATGCAATGCCATGTTTTGGACCGCTTCTCCACCCCATTGGTCGCTGGGTTCAGTGGTGGAAGCAGAAGATAGGAGAGGGCTCGCTAAAAAGAAGGGATATGGAAGCGTGTGGCTGTGGATGGATCCTCGGTTGAGCAGCCGTGCAAGCGTGTAATCGGCCGGGTCCCAGTTGCCCATAAGGGCTTGGGTTATCTCTGAAACAGGCCTGTTCATGTAGTTTGAAAGCGCCTTGACGGCTATTCCTTGGCCAACGCCCAATCGAAAACCACCGGTGATGAATTTATTGAATAAAAAGCAGGACGGGCCGTCGAGCTGCCGCCAATTATGGAGTACATATTCTTTTTGCTCGGATTCATCCCGTTTTTTTAACCGAATCAGGTCCAGCATGATGGTCGATAAATCCTGAGACGAAGCGGTGGTTGATGCGGATGCGATTGATGCAGTGGTTCTTGCGGATGCGGTAGATGTGGCGGTTGATGCGGCGCTTGATGCGGATGCGGTAGATGCGGTGGTTGATGCGGATGCGGAGTTGGCGGTAGACGCTATCCTGTATGGCGCCAACAACAGGGATAGGGTTTCGGCCAAATCACCCACATGCTGATAAGATTCATTAACCAACCAGTCAGGCAGGTTGGTGCATTCAGCCACCCACCCGCGCAACCTGCGCGATCCCACCAAACGGACAGGCACCCTCCCGGAAAGTAAGGCCAGTCCCCAGACCGCGTCGCGATCGGGTGCATTGCGAAAAAAGACCTCCATCGCTTGCTGTTTTTCAATCGAAGAGTTGGTTTGATTGAGACGGTGGAAGAGATCAGTAAATGCTTTCATCTGTTTCAGGAGTGATTGTAGGCTCTGAAGCGGCATCACCCAAAAACCGAGTGTGTATTTCTGTGCTGTTGTAGCCCTGTTCCGACAGGTATCTGGAGAATTCTGAGGTGAAACCGTGCGTACAGTAAATGTGTTCTGCACCCGTGCCTTCAATGGCATTCAATAAACCCGGCCAGTCGGCATGATCACTCAAGGCGAAGCCGTTGTCGAGGTTTTGTCTTCGGCGCATCCCCCGAACCAGGGTCCAGCCCGATACATTCGCCTCTTTGCAGGGCGATAAGCGACGCAAAAGCTTATCGTTCGAAGCGCCTGGCGGTGCCATGAACAGGGTGGGGACATCGACTTTTGGTTTCCACTCGCTGATTAGAGGCAATTCAGGAAGTCCAAACCCAACGGCATTGAGTGCCCTGTTCATTTCGGCGATACTGGGGTGGATATAGATGGGGCAAAGATCTTTGAGTAGGTGAATAAGCCTTTGGGCCTTCCCCAAGGAATAGGCATATAAAAGCGTTGAATACCCTTGGTTGACATTACTTAAGTGCCAGTCAGCGATGGCCTGTGCCGTAAGTGCTTGGGGCTTCCAATGGTAGATGGGTAGGCCAAAGGTGCATTCGGTGATAAAATGACTGCATTTTACGGGTTCAAAGGCTGGTGTGAAATGGTCGTTCTCGGTTTTGTAATCGCCAGACACCACCCAGGTTTGGTTGGTGCCCTCTACTCTAATTTGGGCAGAGCCCGGAATGTGGCCAGCAGGGTGCCAGCTAAACCGTATGCCATTGATTTCAATGGTTTCTTCGTATTCAATCTCTTCAAGGGAGATGTTGTTTCCCAATCTTTGCCTTAATACGGCTCTGTTGTGGGCATGTGCCATGTAGTGCTTATGACCATAGCGCGCGTGATCGGCATGGGCATGGGTAAGGAGGGCTCGATCGACCTTCCCCCAGGGATCGATAAAGACCCCGGCTTGGGGGCATTCAATGCCATTGGGTCCTATTCGCAGTAAATTCACCTTCAAATATAGCGCGTCGATTTTACTTGTTTCTCCCGCTTATATTTTGTATTTTTGCGGCCTCAAAGGGAGTGGTTTTGCCGACTGTCCTTCTTTGTATTCCTATCATTCTCAAACTTATATGCAGCACACAGGTAAAATTTCCCAAATTATTGGCCCGGTTATCGACGTGAGTTTCGAAACAGGAGCCAAACTTCCGAAGATTTATCACGCTTTGTATGTGGAGCGGCCCGACGGACAGAAAGTTGTGTTGGAGTGTCAACAGCACTTGGGTGAAGACAGTGTGCGCACCATTGCCATGGACTCAACAGAAGGTTTGGTGCGTGGAATGGCCGTGATCGATACGGGAGAAGCCATTCAAATGCCTTTGGGCGGGCAAGTTAAAGGCCGCCTTTTTAACGTAGTAGGTGATGCGATCGATGGTCTCAGGCCCGTGAAGCGCGATAAAGGCCTTCCCATTCACCGTCCGGCTCCAAGGTTTGAAGATTTGAGTACATCAGAAGAGGTGTTGTACACCGGAATCAAAGTGATCGACCTCATTGAGCCCTATGTTAAGGGTGGTAAAATCGGTCTTTTTGGAGGAGCTGGCGTGGGTAAGACTGTATTGATTATGGAGCTGATCAATAACATCGCCAAAGGATACGATGGAATGTCGGTGTTTGCGGGAGTCGGAGAACGTACCCGCGAAGGCAATGACCTTTTGCGTGAGATGATTGAGTCAGGGGTGGTACGCTATGGCGACGACTTTCGCCACGATATGGAGGAAGGCAAGTGGTCGCTCGATAAGGTCGACTACAACCAATTGGAGGAGTCCAGAATTGCATTGGTGTTTGGTCAAATGAATGAGCCACCTGGGGCCCGTGCCCGCGTGGCGCTCTCTGGTCTTACCTTAGCTGAGCATCTACGCGATGGGGATGAGTCAGACGCTCAAGGCCGCGATATTTTGTTTTTCATCGACAATATATTCCGTTTTACTCAGGCCGGATCCGAAGTTTCGGCTCTTCTCGGTCGTATGCCTTCGGCGGTGGGCTACCAGCCAACACTCGCTACGGAAATGGGATTGATGCAGGAGCGGATTACTTCCACCAAACGGGGTTCCATCACATCCGTTCAAGCGGTCTACG
>SYHW01000049.1 GCA_005799065.1 Bacteroidota bacterium | reverse complement strand
GGTGGCCAACGAATCTCGTAGAAGAAATTCAAAAAGTGGGGCTCATGACCCCACAGCAATTCGCCGATGACTTCGGCATTGTATAGATGCGCCGGTCCATCGAAGGTATACCAACCTTCCGTGGCCCAAACGGGCAGCAAGAGCATACAAAGTGCTGCCAAGAAAAGAAGCGGTTCATGTCGTTTTAGACCCAAAACCCATTTCGACACGCTGTCAGCGCGCATACGTAAAGTTGAGCCCTCGTTCAGCTTCATCCGCCAAAAATAGGCAGCAGCGTTCATTCGTCCGTATCTTTGCATTTTACAGGCCACAACCAAGAAAACAACAGAAACATTATTATGTCATACGGAATTTTCACCCCACCACAAGCGCGCAATGAAGTGGTGCGCAGCTACAGCCCGGGCAGCAGCGAATCGCGCGCCTTACAGCAGAAGATCCAGGATTTGCGGTCACAGACCATCGATATCCCCATGTTCATAGGCGGGAAAGAAGTGAGGACGGGCAAAACCCGTCGCATAGCGCCGCCCCACGATCACGCACACACCCTGGGCCATTACCACGAAGGCGATGCATCGCATGTAGCTATGGCAATCGACGCGGCATTGAAGGCCCGTGAGGATTGGGAACGACTTCCCTGGGAACAAAGAGCAGGGGTGTTTCTGAGGATGGCCGAGCTCTTGGCGGGACCCTACCGCGACATTCTGAACGCCTCAACGATGCTCGGGCAAAGCAAAAATCCATACCAAGCAGAGATCGATGCCGCTTGCGAATTGATCGACTTTTTCCGTTTCAATGTGCAGTACATGACCGAAATATACCGGCAGCAACCCGAGAGCCTGCCCAGCACTTGGAACCGGCTCGAATACCGTGCATTAGAAGGCTTCGTTTTTGCATTAACCCCCTTCAATTTCACCTCCATCGCCGGAAATTTGCCCACAGCACCTGCGCTCATGGGCAATACAGTGGTGTGGAAGCCGTCCAATACACAGATATACTCGGCCTATTTTTTGATGCAGCTTTTTCGCGAGGCCGGACTGCCCGACGGCGTCATCAACCTGGTATACGTAAGCGGGCCCGTTGCCGGCGACGTGATCTTTAGCCACCCCGATTTCGCCGGTATACATTTCACGGGCTCGACCGGCGTGTTCCAGGACATATGGAAATCGATCGGAAACAACATCCATCAATACAAGAGTTACCCCCGCATCGTAGGGGAAACGGGCGGGAAGGATTTTGTGCTTGCCCATCACTCGGCGCGGGTTGATGTATTGGCAACGGCCTTGTCGCGGGGGGCTTTTGAATATCAAGGACAAAAATGTTCGGCTGCGTCGAGGGCCTACATACCCGAGAGCCTTTGGCCAGCGGTTAAGGAGCGTGTTTTGGCCGATTTGGCCGATATGAAAATGGGGGGGGTGGAAGAGTTCACCAACTTCATCAACGCCGTAATCGATGAGAAATCATTCGATAAGCTCGCAGCACAAATTGAAAAGGCGCGGCGCGACGGACAAGAAATAGTAGCGGGTGGTGGCTACGATAAATCGAAAGGCTACTTCATAGAGCCGACCATCATCAGAGCGAGCGATCCGAAATACGTCACCCTATGCGAAGAGTTGTTCGGCCCCATTCTTACCGTATACGTGTACCCCGACCATCAATACGAGGAGATTCTGACCTTGTGTGACCAAACATCGCCCTATGCCCTCACGGGAGCCGTCATTGCCCAAGACCGCTATGCACTCGATTTGGCCACCGAGCGTCTTCGGCATTCAGCGGGTAACTTCTACATCAATGACAAACCGACCGGAGCCGTAGTCGGACAGCAGCCATTCGGGGGCGCACGGGGATCGGGCACCAACGACAAGGCTGGATCTTCGCTCAATCTTTTGCGTTGGGTGTCTGCCCGAACAATCAAAGAAAACCTGGTGCCACCGGTCACCTACCGCTACCCATTTCAAGGATAAGCGGGGCTTTGGTATGGGTTTTGCTGAAGCAGAAGCCGGAATTAATGGGGGCTAGAGGTGCCCCGCGATGCTGATTCAACCTAAATTCCGCTATGATGCACTACATACACCAACTGCTCAGCCTCAATCTATTCAAAACGACCCGAATGAACGCTCAGGTGCTCCTGGCACTGATGATGTTGATTCCCACATGGCTTCGTGCCCAACAACTTGATTCGATCCAAAATCCACGACCTGCATTCGATTGGTACAACCCCTATAAAAAAGACAATGTCTATTATCGGGTGACACTCCGCGACGGACAATTTCGTTATGGATATCTCATCAGAGAGAATGAATGGGAGGTGGTTTTGCGTACAAAACGCTTAGGAGATGTTTCGATCCCTAAGCAAACGGTAGAATCGATATTACCCTACTGCGATCCAAAGGCCACAGACCGGCGTGATCCCATTTTCGCCAATCGCTATTTCCTCATGAGCAGTGCCGAGCCCATCGATCCAGGCGACCATTACGTTCTCATCAACCTATGGGGGCCTGAGTTGCATATGGGAGTTGCTCGTGGGTTTACCGCCAGCGTGCAGACCACTTGGATCGCCAATCCAGTTTTGGTCGGTCTTCGCTACGGACATCCGATTAATCCCTACTTGCATGTGGGGGCCGGACTACTCTATGGTGGGGATTTATTTCAACGGGGAAATGGAAATATATTCTTACCGACGGCCACTGCCACCCTTGGCGATCGACGCTACAACCTTTCGTTGAGTTTGGGTAAACTGCTTGCGTCCGAACAGCCCCAGTTGAGAGGGACATTTTTGTCGGCCGGTGGATTTGTTGCCGTTAGTGACCGACTGGGTGTGTTGTTTGAAGCCGGACGATTGTCGGGGGGTGACGCTCGCCTCATTATGCCGGGTGTGCGTTGGCAGCGGCGTAGGGGAGGTTACATACAGTTGGCCGCGGTTGGCCTTTCTTACCCCGATCCTCAGGCTCCGGAACCCCCAACGGCTGGCTCCAGTGTACCAGCCAATAAATTGATTCGATTCCCGTTTGTTTCTTGGATTCGTCGATTCTAGTGGACCAATTTTTTCTTATTTTGCCGCGTTATTCGTTATTCAAATTTACCCTGTTAATCAATTCACCCTGTTATTTGTTATATCCCGCTTTTCGATTTCTATCCTTGTTCGATAGTGCAAATCCCGCTGTTCATCGCCAAGCCTAATTTCATCGCCAAGCCTAATCTCATCAAAAACCTAATATAGTTTAACCCCAATAATCAAAAATCATGAAACGCACCTTCATTGCCGCCGTATTGCTAATATCGCTCACGGCCTTAAGCCCGAATTTCTCATGTGCTCAAATGCAACCTGATCGAGGGTTTAAAATTGGAGCTAAGGCCCCAGAAATCACCATGAACAACACAGAGGGCAAACCCATGTCGCTCAGCTCACTTCGCGGAAAAATGGTCCTCATCGACTTTTGGGCTTCTTGGTGTGGACCATGCCGCATGGAAAATCCCAATGTAGTGGCTGCCTACAACCAATTTAAATCAACCAAGTTTAAGAACGGAAACGGTTTTACGGTTTTCAGTGTATCGCTCGACAACAATAAGGAGAAGTGGGTACAAGGCATCGAGAAGGACGGATTGGTTTGGCCGTATCATGTGGGGGATCTCCAAGGATGGCGGAATGCGGCCGCAATGGAATACCAGGTATATGGAATTCCAATGAGCTACTTGATCGATGGGGAAGGCACGATTGTGGGTAAGAACCTGCGTGGGGCGGCTTTGGAAGCCAAGCTGAAGGAGTTTCAGGCCAATTAAAAGCAGCAGCGCAGATCGATTTCCCGGTCAGCAGATCGATTTCCCGGTCAGCAGATCGATTTCCCGGTCAGCAGATCGGTTCCGATTTGATTGGGCACTCATAGCCCTTCGATTGATCTAAATTTCAACAATCCCAAACCCCGTGGGTGATCAAAAACTTTTTCTTTTAGACGGAATGGCCCTGATTTTCAGGGCCTTTTTCGCTTTTGCCAATAATCCGAGGCGCACATCCAATGGTATGAATACATCGGCTGCCTTCGGATTCACCATGGCACTCATCGACTTGATTGAGCGTGAGAAACCCACCCATTTGGCGGTGGCTTTCGACACCTCCGAACCCACCCACAGACATGTTCGCTACCCCGAATACAAAGGCCATCGGGATGAAATGCCAGAGGATCTGGCCTCCAACCTTCCGTTGATCGAACGCATTCTGTCGGTTATGCAAATACCCTTACTGAAAATGCCTGGCTATGAAGCCGACGACATCATTGGCACGTTGGCTGGTCAGGCGGAACGGGAAGGACTGCGGGTTTATATGGTGACGTCCGACAAGGATTTCGCCCAACTGGTGACGGATCGTATTTTTTTGTACAAGCCCGCGCGCATGGGCAACGGAATAGAGGTTATGGGCGTGCCCGAGGTTTGTGCCCGCTGGGAAATTAATCGACCCGAGCAAATTATTGATATCCTGGGT
>SYHW01000048.1 GCA_005799065.1 Bacteroidota bacterium | reverse complement strand
GTGTGATGCGCTTCAAAAGCTTCCGCGCCAGGAGCTGCAGAATCTTCCGCGCCAGGAGCTGCAGAATCTTCCGCGCCAGGAGCTGCAGAATCCCCCCAAATCCCCATAAATCCCCTCAGCATGAAGTGGTTTTTTTTGGCTCTGATTTGGCTCTACCAGCGGTTGTTGTCGCCTTTGCTTCCAGCGTCTTGTCGCTACCACCCTACTTGTTCGGCTTATGGGATGGAGGCCATTCGACGGCATGGTGCTTTAAAGGGCGGGTGGCTTACGCTCAAGCGGATCGGACGATGTCACCCCTGGGGCGGCCACGGCCACGACCCGGTACCTTAAGCTGCACAACTCCCGCTCAGCTTTTCAAGGAATATCATGTCCGGGGGGAAATAAATAGGTCGGGCCTGCGTATTTTTGAGGTTGTTTTATTTATATCGCCAAAAGGCGCGAAAGGCTTCTACGGCGATTGTTCATTCGAATCAATTTGATAACTGTTGACTTATATGCCCATCATTCCATCGAATCATAATCCGCTATCGAATCATAATCCGCTGTCGAACCATAATCCGCTGTCGAACCATAATCCGCATTCGGACTTGAGTTCGGATCAAGCGGGGCCGAAGTCCGAAAGCAACACCTTTCAAGAGCCTGTCGACATCAATCAAACCCAGAGCAAATCGCATACCATTTGGACTGCTGCACGACAGAAGATGCATCGATTCTTGTGGGTGCTCCTGACAGGCAGTGTACTGCTGGGCGCCACGGCCGCTGGCGACCAGTATTTCGAACTGTCTAAGAACATGGAGATTTTTGCAACGCTCTACCGTGAGGTCAACACCTATTATGTAGACGATATCGACCCGGCCAAGTTCATACGCACGGGCATCGACGCCATGCTGAAGAGCCTCGACCCCTATACCAACTACATACCGGAATCGGAAATTGAGAGTTTCCGGTTGATGACCACCGGACAATATGGTGGAATTGGCGCTTTGATATCCAAGCAAGAGGATTATGTGGTGATTGCCGATCCCTACGAGGGCATGCCGGCGCAACGGGCCGATATAAGAGCGGGTGACATCCTGCTGGAGGTGGACGGACAAAGCGTGAAAGGCCGCAACACGGATGATGTGAGTAAACTACTCAAAGGACAAGCCAAAACGGAGGTGACGGTTCTCGTCCGCCGTGAAGGTGAAAGTAAGCCACTGGAGAAGAAGGTAATGCGCGAGGAAATTAAGATTTCCAGCGTCAGTTACAGTGGAATGCTCGATAAAAACACAGGATATATTAACCTAAGTGGCTTCCGTACGGGGGCAGGCGAGGAAGTGAAGCAGGCCCTGCAAGATCTCAAGAAGGAAGGAATGACCCAGTTGGTGTTTGATATGCGTGGTAATCCTGGCGGTTCCTTGGATGAAGCCGTGCGCATCTCTGGAATGTTCATTACGCGGGGCAGCTTGGTGGTACGCACCAAAGGCAAGGTGAAAGAGTGGGAGAAGGACTACAACTCCTATTACAACCCTGAAGATACGACCATGCCGATTGTGGTGTTGATCGATGGGTCGAGTGCCTCTGCCTCGGAGATTGTTTCGGGAACCATTCAAGACTACGACCGCGGGGTGGTGGTCGGTCAAAAATCATTCGGAAAAGGACTCGTGCAAACGGTCAAAAACCTCAACTACAACACACAGGTGAAGGTCACCACCGCGAAATATTACATCCCCAGTGGTCGTTGCATTCAGGCGGTCGATTATGTAGGAAAGGACAGCCTCAACCGTCCTGTTAAAACCCCTGAGTCGTCGCGCGTTGCGTTCAAAACCCGCAATGGGCGGGTGGTCTACGATGCCGGTGGGGTTAGTCCAGACTTCGCTGTGGAGCCTGCCAAAATGAGCAACATTACGGCCGTTTTGATTGGTAAGCGAAATATTTTTGATTTTGCAACGCGCTACCGCAGCCGCCACGAACAATTGCCGGCCTCACCCGATGAATTTGAAGTGAGTGACGCGTTGTTTGCAGAGTTCTTGTCTTATCTGCGCGATAAAGACTATTCCTACACCACGGAAAGTGAGAAGGCGTTGGAGGATTTCAAGGAAAAGGCCGTTAAGGAACAGTACTTCGACCAGGTTCAGTCGCACTACGATGCACTGATGGCGGAGAAGAAGAAAAGCAAGGAACAGGATCTCGAGCGCCACAAAGCTGAAATCAAGTACTTCCTCGCACAGGAATTGGTTTCTCGCTACCATTTCCAAAAAGGTCGCTTGCGTTCCGCATTTCGGATGGATGAGGAGCTCGTAGAAGCGCGGAAGTTACTGAATGATAAAGAACGCTACCAAAAACTGTTGCAGCCCTAAGCTGACTCGTTTCCATTCCATGTTCCATTAATTGTTTTGTGTGTGCATTGGCTTCAGTTCGAGAACCTTCAATTGCTCGGCGCAGGACTTCTGAGTGGTTTTTTGGGTGGCTTCCTGGGTGTCGGTGGTGGTATCGTTTTCGTGCCCTTGCTCACGGCTTGGTTTGCTTTACACGGAGCACAGCTGGTAGTGGCTGCTTCAGACGGCTCGTTGGGCAGCTCCTCTGTCGATGGCGTATTGTGGGTGATTGCCAATTCCCTATTTCTCACGCTAATTTCGGCCCTTTCAGGCAGTTGGAAGCAATGCCGAATGGGCAATTTTCATCTGCGGGAGGTACTTTTGGTGGGCATACCGGGCGGGTTGAGTGGGTTGTTGACCTCTGCCCTGATAGCCCGGCCGGGTATGTATGACCGTCGAAGTTTTGCCTTGTTTTTTTCATTGCTGATGGTGCCGCTTTTGTGGCGGGTCCTTCGATCGGGTGGGTCTGATGGGGCAAAAGAGGATGCTGGGCGCGTTGCTGCCCGTCCACTTTGGCTTTCGGGCTTGGCCAGTGGGGTGGTTTCGGCTTTGAGTGGGCTTGGCGGGGGTATTGTGGTGGTGCCGGTTTTATCGGGTATTTTGAAAATTTCCCTCAGTAAAACTGCTTCCATCAGTTTGGGGTCGATTGTGCTGATGTCTGTATTTCACAGTCTTTGGTATGCCTTAGCCTTTCCTTCGGCATCCCTTCAAGGGGGTTTGGGGATGCTCTATCCGCCTGTGCTTTTGCCGCATGTGGTGGGTATACTGCTGGCCGCCCCGTGGGGTGTTCAGCTGCACCAATCTTCACCGCGTTGGGCCATCAAGCTCTGCATGCTGCTGGTTTTTTCATTGGCTATTCTTCAACTCAATTTTCGTCTCCTTGGATAAATTTTACCGATTCTCTTTTATTTTTTGCATCGGCTCTGTGGTGTTCAGTTTTAGAGCCTCCGCCCAAATGCAGGTCGATGCCTTGGCTGATCGACTTCGTTTGCATGTCTATGCTTTGTCCGACGACAGTATGGCGGGTCGGCAGACCGGATCCGCTGAGGAACATAAAGCCGCGCAACACATAATAGGGGCATTCAGTGAGCTGAAATTGAGGCCCGCAGGTGAGCGTCCGAAAACTGGCGGAACTGCTGCCGAGGGTGTGGGAGCGGCTGCTCAGGGTGTGGGAGCTATTGCTTCAGAAGGCTGGAAGCAAGGATTCACCTTCACCGCCCGCAAGGAGTTCGCGCCGCTTCAAACACTTCGGATCAGGAAAAGTGTACTTGTATGGGGCAAAGATTGGCATACCTTGCCTGAAAGTGGCGCTGGATTCATTAAAGGCAGCTTGCAAGATGTTGGCTACGGAATCAGTGCACCCGATTTGGGTCACGATGACTACGCAGGCCAACCCAACCTGGCCGGAAAAATCGCGCTGATTCGGGTCAATAGCCCCGACGGCAACAACCCACACGGGAAGTTCGGCCCCCACAGCCTGCCCGCCCGTAAAATTCGATTGGCTTTTGAGAAGGGGGCCAAGGCGGTTGTTTTTTATCCAGGAAGCGACGAAGATATGATCCCCACGGCTAAGCCCGACAGACGAACCCAAAGTGCAGAACTCCCCGCAGTTTGCCTGAGCCGCTCGGCCTATTTGGAGCTCAAGCCAGAAACGGGTGTAGCTGTTCAACTGCAAACGGGGGTAGATGCGCTGCAAGTAACCGGACATAATGTGGTGGCGTTTTTGGACCATGGGGCAGCCTATACGGTGGTGGTGGGGGCACACTATGACCACCTGGGTGATGGTACATGGGGTGGTTCTCTCCAGCGCGACGGAAGTGGTCCGGCCATCCACAACGGGGCCGATGACAACGCCAGCGGTACGGCCGGACTCATCGAATTAGCCCGGTATTTTTCAAATACCGATAATCCCGCAGCTAAGGCCTTTAATTATTTGTTTATGGCTTTTTCGGGTGAAGAATTAGGGCTTCTCGGTTCAGCCTATTTTGCTAAGAATCCAACCTATCCCCTCAATCAGGTGGCGGCAATGATCAATCTCGATATGATCGGCCGCCTCGATAGCCAATCAAGGTCTATTGGCGTCTATGGCGTGGGCACGTCACCCATTTGGCGGGTTCGTGTCGATTCACTGGCCGGAAATCTCAAGCCCAAAACGCATGAATCGGGCAGCGGCTCAAGCGATCATACCTCTTTTTATCTGCAAGACATACCGGTGTTGCATCTGTTTACGGGCACGCACACCGACTACCACAAGCCCTCCGACGACGCCGATCGGATCAACTTCACCGGTATGGCCGAAGTGGTGAATTATGTGGTTCGGTTGATTGAGTCGATACCCCCCAGCGAAAAGCCAGTTTTTGTGCGTACGACCGACAGCGACAGGAGCAGTGCGCCATCTTTTAAAGTAACCTTGGGTATCATGCCCGATTACTTCTACGAGGGTCGTGGAGTGCGTATCGATGGGGTTACCCCGAACCGCCCAGCCGGACGAGCAGGTATGCTCAAGGGCGATCTGCTGATCGAGCTTGGGTCCTACGAGACCGCAGATATGGACGCTTATATGAAAGCGCTCAGCGCGTTTAGTAAGGGACAAACCACCACGGCAAGGGTCATGCGGGGCGACCAAATTCTCGAGTTGACTGTTACCTTCTGAAACCCAGGTTTGGCTTTTACCCCTATTTTTACCCTTTTCGCGATCTCTTTATTATACCGTGGACGCCATATCAGCCGAAGTGTAGATAATATCCGAATGAAGGTCAGTTCCCTATAGGCTGAAATGTTAGACATGAACATCAATCTCCTGTTAATCGATACCTCATCAACAATTTGCAGGGTCGGCCGGTCCATAAACGGACAACTGGTCGGCGAGCGCATGCTGGAGGGCGAAAATCGACATTCTGAAGGTCTCAATCCCATGATCGAGCAGCTCATGAAGGATACCCAATGTTCATATAACAGCCTGGATGGCGTGGCCGTCATCAATGGTCCAGGTTCTTACACCGGATTACGAATAGGTGCAGCCTTTGCCAAAGCGCTAACGTTCGCCACCGACTGTCGATTAATCGCTGTAAATGGCCTCGACGTATTGATCGAGCAATATCGCCTCGATGGTCATGAAATCGAAGTGGGTGACTTTCTTATTCCGATGGTCGACGCACGCCGTATGGAGGTTTTTACCCAGACCATTTGGTATGCCCAGCAGCCCCTTTGTATGCACCCTCCTGGGGCGCGCGTGCTTTCTGAGGAGAGCTACAATGAATGTAAAGGAGGCAAGCGGCACTTTATGGGCAATGGTTGTACGAAATTCCAGGAATTACGGTCATCAATCGCCGACGATCTCAGCGACCGCTACGAGCCGGAACCAGGCCAAAGAATGGCATCGATGGCCAATTTGGCCAACATTCACTATCAGCAAGATCGGTTTGTGACCGACGATTTCTGGCAGCCCGACTACCACAAGGAGTTTTACTACCCCGAGCCCCGACAAAAATAAGGCTCCGCTCTTGCACACCGGAATGGAACTGCCTAATTTGCGTCAGCAAAATCAATAAAGGATGCCTGCTCAAGCAAAATTAACGGAACTCGACGAAGAGGCACTTGTTCAGGCGCATGCGGTTTTCCATGCCATTACCCATCCCATTCGTATCAATCTTGTTCGAATATTAGAAGAAAATCCCGCGCAAACCGTCACCCAACTTCAGTTTCGATTGCGATTGGCCCAAGCCATAGTTTCGGTACATCTGGCCATTCTAAGAAAGGCTGGGGTGGTTACAGCAACCCGGACAGGAAAGAACATACGCTACAAACTCGACGAAGGCATGATGCAGACCATACAGTTGTGTATACAGCGCATAAACGCCTAATTTCCGTACAGAAGCGTAGAGAGCCGCCACAACCCCATGTTGTGCATACAGCGCATAAACGCCCCCGTCGAAATGCGGTGAAATCATGTAGCTAAGGATTCATCCAGCTGACCACAACCCGACCATAAACCGATGAATTTTGGCGACTGCCATCCAAAAAATGAGCACGCACCAGGTAGGGCCCCTCACGAGCCCATCGGCCATTAGCGTCACGCCCATCCCAATAGGTATCTGCTATGCCTCTACACAGTGTAGGCGGTAAAAGGGGAGCGATCAAGCGGCCACCCATATCCAACAGATCCAAGCGAACCATACCAGTTCCACTGCATTCGATCGAAATGCGCATACGGTCCATCCGGCGAGGGTAAATCACCCGGGGCGAAATGCTCAAGCTGCCTGATCGGAGCTGATCACTGGGTGAGCGGCTATTAGGCCTCCCAGGAGTACCCCGAATCCGTGTATCGGCGGTCGACCAAGGTATATCGACATGGCCATCTGGACTTTCCAGGGCGATGCCTTTCGGATCCACCACAATCGGATGGTGGAGGCTATCGTGGTACGCCAGCCGATCCAACACCCGACCAGCATGATCCAAAAGCAGTACATGTCCGCCACCCGCCTTTGGCAGAGGCAGGGAAGTTACTTGCCGGCGGTTCACCGGCAATGTTTCTCCCAAATCTGCCCGCAGTCGGGCTGTGTCGCGACAAACCACCAGACGTTGTCCGGGTAAAATAGCCGATTCTATTAGGCTAAGCGGAATGGCCGTACTGTAATTTCCCATTTCATCAGACTCAGCCAGGTAAACCCTGCTCAAATCGATTGCCTCATTGCCTAGATGAATCAACTCATAATAGGCGACGCCACCGACAGCAGGGTGGTAGTAAATCTCATGGAAGTATAAAGACGAAGGAGAAGCACTAGCGCCCACCGACAGGGGCCAGGGCACAGCCAAAACCGTCGAATCGCGACAATCGGTCCAGCCTTCCAATCCAAGCCACGAAACACCTGGGTTAGCAGGTAAAAGCCATCCGGGAAGGGTCCATTGCATGCGCGGTATTGAACCGGGCGCGATTGGAACCGTCATTCCATCCAAAGTGGCTTGTCCGGGCCGTACCGCCTGCGAAAATTGGAGGAGAATGCTTCGGTCGGCAAGCAGAACGGCATGCAGCAATTGTGCTTTTGGCGGTGTTTTCGTACCAACACCCCCCCAAACGAGGCCATCGATACTGTTCATTCGCCCGGGAGAACCCCCATTCGGATCGATAGAGCTCGACCAATTCCAAGAGTCTGGGCAATCCAAATGTCCGTTTCGACGTTCTAAGCTCCATCCCCCTATTTTTTTTATGGGCGATGCATGCCAGTCCGCCTGATATGCCAGGGTATCGGCCAACCATCCCTCTGGGTGTCTTAAATAGAGTTCATCGCCATCGTTGTTTAATGTAGGCCATGTAGGCAGGGCTAAGGCCGGTGCAATTCCCAACCAGGCCCCATCGGTTCCGGGTGGACACAATACGAGGTAGCCACCCACTGGAATCCTGTAAGCAGGCAGCACCACCGAACTGCTGCGATCGCCATAAACCCAATCGCCAAGCTCTTGGGGGAATGGGCTCATGTTTCGGAGTTCAATATATTCTGTTGGGGGCAAAGGCCCCGATAGAGGAGGCACAAACATGATTTCATTGAAAATGAGGTCACCCACACTGTTGGGCGCGTGCACCCATTCAGCACAAGTATCAAGTGGAACACCTCCACTATCGGTCAGCATCAAACACAGCCTGAATGAACCCTCATCGGGCAAGGTCATACTCCACCTCAATTCAATACTCCGAGCTCCCACAGGCTCGACTTCAATTGGGATGCCAAAGCCGCTGAGTGCGTATTGTTGCGGCTGCAAGAATATGCCCGGAGGGAAGCCCTTATTGAATTCGAGTTTAATGACTCCTTGTCGCGCCACCCTGGCCATGAGCAGGCGCGGCTTCAGCGTATCGGGTAGAGCCATGCCATGCACCTCCCAATCATCATACCAATACAGCTGGCTTCGGGTACTGCTGTAGACTTGTCGGCATCCGGTAAATAGTCCATAATGATGAGTAGCATCGTAGGCAGAACCCTCCAAACGCCAGTTGAGCCCACTTCCCGTGGTGTCGGTGTACAGCGACCAAATGCCGATGGAATCGCGCGTTACCCGTACCCGCAGTGGATTGTCGTTGCGGTTCAAAACCCCATCACGTCCGTTGATGATACAAGTCCGTATGGTTCCGGTTTGTCGATAAAGACAAACATCATCGGCCGTACTGCCCACGCGCACGAAATAGCCTGAAAGGGCGCTGTCGAGACGTGGCGATTGACTCAACACATATACATCGGCATAATTCGAACCTGATGGGTTAAAACCAAGGCGCATCCACCACGACCAATCGGCCTGAAAGATCGCCCTGCTGTGGGTATAGAGCATGGCGCTGCCCGAAGCAGGTGGTGCCACTTGCTGTAGGCGTCCTTGTGGGTCTACCCTAAATTGGGCGGTGTCGCCCAGCCAAGCAGGGTTGTTGGACAAATCCCCGTCGGTGTAGTCGTCATAGAATTGCCCATTGGCATCTACCCTGGCCAGGAAAAGAAGGCACAACCCACACAAGAGCCATCGGATGCTCACCGAAAAAGGGCATGGCATCCAAGCATAAAGGGCCTTCAAATCACAGGAAAGTACATTTTGTCGCATCAGCATAGCGACAGCAAAAAAGACAAACGAAATCGACGTTATTTCGTCGTTTTTTAACTCGTTTTGCGCAATCCGTACATTTTATCATTCGCTATTTTTGCAAGCCCAATTAACCCCACATCAACCCTGATTCAACCCTGATTCATCCCAAACAAACCCTGATTCATCCCAAACAAACCCTGATTCATCCCAAACAAACCCTGATTCATCCCAAACAAACCCTGATTCATCCCAAACAAACCCTGATTCATCCCAAACAAACCCTGCATTAAGCCAAGTCAAATGAAAGTATGTATTGTTGGGGCAACCGGACTCGTCGGATCCACGATGTTGAAGGTGCTCGAAGAGCGAAATTTCCCTGTTTCCTTCCTGCTACCAGTGGCCACGGAGCGGTCGATTGGCCGCAATATTTCTTTCAATAAGCAGGAATATCCTGTATGTACCCTGCAAGAAGCCCTAAACGCCAATCCCAGCCTGGTTCTATTTTCAGCCGGGTCGGAACCATCCTTAGAATGGGGCCCGAAATTTGCAGAACAGGGCGCCTGGGTAATCGATAATTCGTCGGCTTGGCGCATGCAGGGCGGCATTCCACTGGTGGTGCCCGAGGTGAATGCCCATGTCATCCAAGTAAATACCCGCTTGATTGCCAACCCCAACTGCAGCACCATACAACTCGTGGTGGCCCTCAACCCCTTGCATAAGGCCTTTCAGGTACGTAGGGTGGTGGTGAGTACCTATCAAAGCGTTACCGGTACGGGAACGGCAGCGGTTGAACAGCTGATGAATGAGCGCCAAAAGATCGACGGCCCCATGGTTTACCCCTATCGCATCGATCTCAACCTCCTGCCGCATATCGACGCATTTCAACCCAATGGCTACACCAAAGAGGAACTCAAGATGACCAATGAAACGGTGAAAATTATGGGCGACGAGCGTATTCGCCTCACGGCCACCACTGTTCGGGTGCCGGTGCAGGGGGGGCACAGCGAGTCGGTGAATGTCGAATTTGAGCAAGAATTCGATCTCGATGAAGTCCGCGCGCTGTTGGCCCAGGCGCCAGGGGTGGTTTTGCAAGACGATCCTTCAAAGAATCAGTATCCTATGCCATTGTTTGCGGAAGGACGCGATGAAGTGTTTGTAGGTCGCCTCAGACGCGATGAATCCCAGCCCCGAACCTTGAATATGTGGGTGGTATCCGACAACCTGCGCAAGGGCGCGGCCACCAACGCCATTCAGATCGCCGAGCATCTTTTGGGCCAAAGATGGCTATCCTGACCTAAAAAAAGGTTACATTGTGCCGTATTTTTCGCACCCTATGAAGAAGCCCTACGCCTCCCATGCCGCCCTATTACTTGTCCTGCTCCTACTAGGCCCCCTCATGCTCGTGCCCACGGCTTGTGTTAAGGAAAAAGTACTTCCGGTCATTTCCATCACGGGTTTTCCGGAAATCAAATCGCGCACCGCTTTGTGCAATGCCGTGGTGGAAAGTGATGGGGGACAAGAAATACTAACCCGCGGAGTATGCTGGTGGACACAGCCAGGCCCTACCATCGACCGCGACAGCACCCAAAATGGCGCTGGGTTGGGCGCCTTCACCGCTCGGATGAATGGATTAGTAGAGCGCACCCGCTATTACGTTCGGGGATACGTGACCTCAGCGGCAGGTACCTCCTATGGAATCGAATCGAGTTTTACGACATTAATCGGCGACAACCTCCCCGTAGTCGTAACAACAGCACCCTTCAACATCAACCTCACCGACGCACAGTCGGGGGGTGATGTACTTTCAGAGGGAAGTGGTCCAGTTTCGGTTAAGGGTATATGTTGGAAAACAACGCCCGGTGCGAGCATTGCCGACGACACCACTGTAGACGGCTCTGGATTGGGTTCTTTTGTGAGCACAATGTGGGGGCTCACACTCAATACGACCTATTTTGTTCGGGCATATGCCACGAGCCAGGTGGGCACGGGTTATGGCCAGGAACTCAGCTTCACCACCGGCACCACAACTCCAACGGTGGTCACCACCCCCATCCTCAATGCTACGTCCACCACAGCACCCGGTGGGGGCGAGGTGCTCAGTGATGGAGGGGCACCCGTCACCGCGCGCGGTGTGTGTTGGAATACCGCCGGAACACCAGTCTACCCAACCGACAGCAACCGCCTCAGCGGCACCGGTTTAGGCATATTCTCAGTGGATTTAACCAACCTTTCCCCTTCCACCCAATACTATGCTAGGGCTTTCGCTGTCAATTCGGTTGGTACCGGATATGGAAATCAAGAAGAATTTGTAACCCAAGCGGCCTCTTTACCTACTGTAGTGATCGACTCGGTGGGTTTCAATGTCGGACACCACATCGTACCATGCTTCGGTCGCGTCATCACTGACGGGGGTGCCCCCCTCACGGGAAAGGGCTTCTATTTGGATACCATTGCTTATGCATCACCGGCTTTGGCCAGTGGTCCGGTGAATCCACCAGGAGGTCCGGGGCCATTTAATCGGGGTACATTTCTGTATAATGTGCAAACCCCCCCGGGAATTCGGGGCGAGTTAAACGGCCGCAACCTCTTCGCCTGGGCCTATGCCGTAAATGGTGTGGGGGTAGCCACGAGCCCAACGGCCATTCCAGTCAAAACGAAAGTATATGACACGGACAGCAATATGTATAACTGGACGACCATCGGAACCCAGGACTGGCTCACGGAAAATCTCAGGACGACCCGATACTGTAACGGAAACAACATCACCCAGATTGCATCGCAAGCGGGATGGGCAGCGGCTGCCGGAGGAGCCTGGTCTCACTACGACAACCAAGCGGTCAATGACACGATTTACGGCAAGCTTTATAACGGCCTGGCAGCAGCAGATGCACGCAACGTATGCCCATGCGGTTGGCGCGTGCCCACCGATGCCGATTGGACCACACTCGAAAATTTTGTGGGTGGACCGACTCAGGCCGGAGGTGCACTCAAACAAACGGGGACAGCGCTGTGGAATGCCCCCAACACGGGTGCCACCAATGTCCAGGGCTTCAACGGACGCCCAGGAGGCTACCGCACCAATACATCGTCGGGCGGATTTGTGAATGTGCAGCAAGACGCCTACTGGTGGAGTCAATCCCAGCCCACGGGTACGCCCCTCGATCTATATTACCGCAAGGCCACATTCAACAGCGCTGCCTTAGAGCGCAATCCAAATAACCGCTTGTTCGGATTCTCAGTACGCTGTATGCGCCCAACCCGTCCCTAATCAGGAGACTGGATAGATTTTTTTCGATCGGCCAGTTTCCAGCTTCGTCCGATTTGTAGGATCCAAAGTTGAGGGTCTCGGTTTTCATCCCATAATGCACGGTCATGGGTGAAGCCGACGTTCCAGGAAACGCGCTTATGGTTGTAGCCAAAACTGAGGGATGATCTTCGGTGATCGGGGTACATTTCAGATAATCCAACACTGCCCCCAACCGGAAACCACACATCCTCCGAAATCCCGACTTGCCAACGCTTCGATAAGCTGAATTGTAGGCTCAACTTTTGGCGGAGATAGGAAACAGCACTCGTTGCACTGGCCGAAGAGAAGTCGTTGAATTGCTGTTGATAACGCAGACGATATCCTACCTCCCATTTTTTCGCTTCCCATTGCACCCGGACGTCGGTATACCAACGGAGGCGTGGACCCAAACCTTGTTGCGGGTTTCTAAAAATAGTGCGACCTGCCCCGAGTAGAGAAACAGAGAGTTGCGGCAGACGTGTTCCTCCCTTCCATTTCTTTTGCAGGGCCAAATCGGCCTGTAGCCGTTCTACCCACCAATAATGCCCACCCATCCAAATGGATCGATTCCGTTCGGCATCGGCCGGCTGAAACCTCAATTCTGGCGTAAAAGACAGCCTCAAACCATGGGGCATTTTCTGTTCCCAGCCGTGTTCGATCCACAGAGCGGGATGCTGATCTTGCGCCTGTAGGGGATACTTTGGCGCGGAAATGAATACGAAACTGCAAACGAAGCGAAAAATGATCAGCCGCATGTTTGGCCATAAGGCAAACCAGCTGCGGTGTTGAATCAGACTGAACGCACCATTCATCCGCATTAATCTTTGAAATACACCCGCAGTTGAACCGTATCGCGCAGGAAATCGATGCGCATCACCTGAAACCGGTGTACGGGCAGCCCGGTTTTTGTTTGAAGGTCCAACAGCATTTCCGCTTCGCGACCCACAGCCAGAAGATCAGTTCGGTCGTAATTCACAACACGCGCGCTTTCGCGGTGGTAGAGTAAATTGCTTTCCAGCAGAAAAGTCACCAGCAGCATGGAGGCGCTCACCACCGGCAACACCCATAAGCTGGTTTGCGCAACAGCATTGAAGACCCCCAAAGCAATGCTTAAAAAGAGGTAGGTCATGTCCTTGAGGCTGATGTCCTCTGTTCTAAACCGGAGCATGCCAAACACGGCAAACAAACCGAACGCAGCCCCCATCGAGATTTCATGTCCGTTGAGTGCATACGAAAGCAGGAAAATAACGAGATTCGTCACAATCAAAGAGAAAAACAAATCGCGGGTTTTGTAGATGCTGTAGTAGATGAAGCGCACCAGGAGCCAAACGGAAATCAGGTCCACCACCAGGCGAAAGAGCAAATTGAAGTCGATGAGGTGAGGCATATTGTTCTTGATGCGATTAAGTGTTTACTCAGGATATTGAATGGGGTTCATTGTCTAGGGGTATATGAGTAGGGTTCATTGTCCAGGCCCGTCCATAACCAATCCGGGTCGGAATAGCCCGCACCGCTTGATGATTCTGTTCATGCGCTTGCCACAATAAATTCCCCATATAATATTTACTGAAGGAGATGGCTTGCAATCTTCTGCTTTGTCGGAGGGGGTCGAGTATGCTCGGTCCGGGCCGATCCTGTTTCAACTCCAATATGTACAGGTCCCGACTGCAGAGCCATGTTTGCGCGGCTTCGGTCGATGCAGTGGGAGGGAAGGATAAGCTCGACGTTTGGGGCGTGTCCTCACCCTGTCCAGCGTTGAAGATAGGTCTCGATAGGCACAGGTCATAGTCGAGCGTCAGCCGCTCATGCCCGTTGTTGTGCACAAAACTGAGGCGTTTATAGTGGATGTCGAGTGCCGGCTGCAGGTCGGCCGGTGGATCCATACCCACGCGATTCCATAATCGATTCAGGGCCACTTGAGCCCCTCCATCATGCAGGGATGCCCCTTCATCGCGCAGGGATGGCTCTACCTCGAGCCTTGTTTTGCGCGTGTAGCCTGTGGCCATCCTTTCTTTGAGTTCCCAAAAACTCATTCCGTCTGCCGCATAAGTGCGTTGCCTGAATTTATACCGGCGCGGTTTCCTTACCCGGTGCGCATGAAAGAATGGCCTATCAATTCCATCCCAATAGCGATTGATATAGAGTGATGCATCTTGTGTGCCCGCCTGCACCAGGCTGTAGTGAGGTGCAATCAACCGAAATAGTAAGTCCAAATGCTCGGCCCCAATTCTGAACTTTCGGTCTACCCGCCGCATCAATTGTGCCCGAACAGGAAGATCCGCCAATGCGATGCGGTTCATTTTTAGGTCATCAAAGCTCAATAGGGGCATGCCAGTACGGTGTGCTTTACGGGTTTAGGCGTTCTCGGGGGCTCAAAATAACATTTCGGTGTTCAGAGGATCTTTTTGAGGGATCAGAGGAGAGAGCAGGTCCAGTAGTGGGTACACTCGAAGGGTAAAAATCAAATCCTCAGTTTGGCACATCTTCACCGGTTAATCCACAGGGTGTCTGCACGATGTTGTGCACGTTTTTCGGTGAGGTGAACCTTTAAGACAACCGCTTCGGTCGACGAAGTATTGTCGGGCGTGGGTTTTCGGTCCGAATAGGCATAAACCGTATAATGGCCTGGATGCAGTTGATCGAATCGATAGCGCCCATCAAAAGAAGTGCGTTGATCTGTGCCAGGCACACCTTCGTCGCCGTAAATAAGGTATATGCGTTCATCCATTGCCGGGAAGGTGTCTTGGATGAGGGATAACGAGGAGTTCCAATCGCGCACCATCACCACACCCGCGATTTGGGCATAGCCTCCACGGCCTTCATCCGGGGTGCAGGCCAGCATGAACATGCAGGAAATAAACAACAAAGCCGCGCGCAGCAGCCTAGGGGTAGCATCACTCATTATGCAAATGTATGATATCTGTACATAGCAGGAGCCCAAAAATTTAGGAGTACTTGTTGGTTTTGACCGAATTTGCTATATTTGCACTCCTTTTGGATAAGTTAAGCCAATTCCAAGGCGTTCTTCCTCCTTAGCTCAGTTGGTTAGAGCATCTGACTGTTAATCAGAGGGTCGCTGGTTCAAGTCCAGCAGGGGGAGCAAATAAAAAGATAAAAGGGTTATACTTTGATAGTATGACCCTTTTTTGTTACCTATGATAAATTCTGTTGCTCAATCATTTTTAATCCATAATTCCTTATGGTGGTGATGAGCTTGAGTATGTCTTGTCCCTTTAAAGTCAATGAGTACTCGGTCTTTGGAGGAACAACTGCATAAACCTTTCTGTTAATATATCCATCTTCCTCGAGTTCCCTTAGTTGGGTAGTTAACATTTTATCAGAAATACGGGGAATATCCTTTCTCAATTCCCCATAACGCATCGTGTTCTCTTTTAATCGCCAGAGAATGGGCGCTTTCCAAGTTCCTCCTATTTGCTCCATCACTAACTGAACTGGATTGTAATAAATCTTTCCTTTGTAAATGAAATCAGGCATATGCGTGTGAATTAAAAACTGATTACTTTCTAAAAAGTATGTATCGTACTATTGGGTTATACTCTTGACAAATATAGATATAGCCATGATCTTTGACACAAAAAAATATGGAAAAAGTAGCACTTATTACTGGAGCCAGTAAAGGACTAGGATTTGAAACTGCATACCAATTGGGGGTCAAAGGTTACACGGTTATTGTTGCCGCCCGAACGCAACAAAAGAGCAATGAAACAGCAGAAAAGTTAAAATCAAAAGGTGTCCATGCTGTGGGCATGCAATTAGATGTGGTGAATGATAATGATGTTGATAGTCTCTCAAAATCAATAAATGAGCATTTCGACAAATTGGATGTTTTAGTTAATAATGCGGGTGTTCAATTAGATTTTCCTGGATTTATGCCAGGCAATTCAACTGAAACAGTATCAATGGATATATTAAAGCAGACTTTTGAAATTAACTACTTTGCTCCAATAGCACTTACACAAAAACTACTGCCATTGTTAAAAAAATCAACTGCTGGCAGAATAGTAAATGTTTCAAGTATAATGGGCTCTTTGGCATTGCACGCTGATTTAAATTCACCCATTTACGGAATAAAACTATTGGCATATAACTCTTCAAAAACCGCATTAAATCAATTTACACTGCATTTGGCCGAAGCATTAAAAGATAGTCCAATTAAAGCAAATTCAGCACACCCGGGTTGGGTAAAAACCGATTTAGGTGGTGAATATGCTCCAATGTCTATTGAAGACGGTGTAAAAACGATTGTAGATTTAAGTACACTTGATGAAAATGGGCCAACAGGTGCCTTCATTCATTTAGGTGAATCTTTACCTTGGTAAATTCTAAACTAATGAACATAGCAATTATTGGAACCGGAAATATTGGTGGTGCTTTGGCTACCAAATGGGCTTTAAAAGGACATACTATTTTATTGGGCGTCAACAACAAAAATCATTTTAAGGGAAGGGGACTTTTAAATAATCAAAACACCTCAGTTTCATCTATTTCTGAGGCGGTTTCAAAATCAGAGGTTGTATTAATTGCCATACCTCCCACGGCTATTTTCGAAGTTTTACCTCAATTAAATAATGTTGCAGGGAAAATAGTAATTGACGCAACGAATTCTGTTAAACAATCCCCCGAGCCATACAGAACCGTATACCATTGCCTTTTAGAAAAGACTCAAGGCGAAGTTGTAAAATGTTTCAATTCCACAGGCTTTGAGAATATTTTGAACCCCACATACCAAGGAAAAGGAATCGATATGTTTATGGCTGGAGAAAGTGATTTGGCAAAAAAGGTAGTTTCACAGTTAGCATTAGAAGCCGGTTTTGGTTCCTGTATGGATTTTGGAAAATCGGACAAAGTTGAATTACTAGAGAAATTCGCATTGTGTTGGATTAACCTCGCGATTATGCAAGGTCAAGGGCGAAATATTGCTTTTAACCTAGTGAGTAGATAAATTAGGGTTTTGAAAAAACAGGATTAACCTCCTGTAATTTGAGAGGAAGTTCAACCCTTTAATTTCCCGATGACTACAAACTCAATCATCTTATTATAGCTGCAACTTTCATCAATTAGGGGAGCGGATAAAAAGTTTAAAGGGTTATATTTGTACAGTGTAACCCTTTTTGCATTATGTCTTCAATGGATAAAACCTACCGGACAAAAGCAGAAACTCCAAATAAGCATGAATGAGTAAAATAAATTTAATTAAGCGTTTGAGTTGGTATTACCCAATGGAAAAGATGCATTCGTTTTTGACTTTCCCAGCCATCGCAATCTATTTCACGTATAACCATGGAATAATCGGACAAATTGACCCCTTTCCGTCGGCCTATACCAAGGGATCCTACTTTTTGAGCGGAGGCTGGTGCCATCCGATTTTGAATTGATGTCGAGAAAGACTTTTCAATCGGGTTTAGTGCAGTGTCATTACCAACATCGATTGACCTATGTTGAGCAAATCCGGTGAGCATTATAGACGCCCACGGGCATAATTCACGGGTCTGCTTCACAGCACCATTTTTGGCCATCAATTAAGAGTCAAGACGACCCCTTAAAAGGCTTCGCCGACGAAAAAGTAGATTCCATAGCCCGAACGCTCAAATCCGAAATCGGCCCGCACGAAAACATCTTTTTTAGGAAACAGGAGATATCGCAGCCCGGCCCCGCCGGCCGTTTTGTAGTGCTGGGTTGGAAAAGTAGCGGAAACCGCACCGACACTGGCAAATACAGCGCCGCCAAGCCGTTCGCTGAATCCGAAGGGCAGGAATCGATATTCTGCCTGGGCCGCCAGGTATTGCTTATCACGGTATTTGCCCAGGTACTTTCCGCGCATGATCATTTCCCCTCCCATTAAGCTCAGCTGATTGAAAGGTACGTCGCCGGATGAAAATTGACCAATCACCTGCATCGCCAAAACCTGATTTTTTGTTACCCTATGAAAATACCTTCCATCCATAAAAAGCGTATTCATGCGATGCGAATCGCGGAAAAGAACACCATAATGCAGGTAAGCTATTTCCGTCAGGAAACCCTGGCGCACGTTGAGAATATTTTGCCTCGAATCCCACAGCAATCCAAGGCCTACACCCAGATTTTGACTGCCATAGCCTCCTAAGGGCCTGGAATAATCCCCATTCGCGTTGTTTTCACTCCACATAAACTGTGGTTTCGACAAGTGTTGATAGTCAAGTTCCAATCCGGCAAAAAAGTCACCCCTTAATTGATAAACCAATCGCTCCCTGACCTGGTAATAGTTGGCTGGTACGATGGCAAGAGGGGATTTACCGATATTATTTCCAATTCCGTAATACTGCAGTGGAAAATTCTGCAATCGTATTTTACCCAAGGCGAAAAACTTGTTCTCACGCCCATAAATCGCATGATCGACCCACAACCCATGCTGCTTCATCTGCGTAAAAAATGCGAAAGCACTGATTTCGCTCAGTCGGAGGGTGGTGTCGTTTTTATGATGAAAAACTGTGATCCCGCTTCCGCCAAATTCCCACAGCGTTTCGGGAGAATAGCCAAGTGTGGGGTACAACATAAATCGGGGTTCAGCCGAGCTTCCTGTGTCGTTGGTGAGGTGGTTCAACCACTGAGGCCAATGAACTTTTGTTCGATCGAGTGCTTTTGATGCGCGATCCGTATGCTGCCCCCGGGCATGCATCAAGCAAACCATAAGACACAGGATGGAGACGATGACTCTCTTGCTAAGAATGCTGATCAAAACCAAACCGTTACACTTCATCCTTCTGAACAACATACAATGATAAGAAGGCACAAACTTAAGGCTTGGGGAACCAAAAACCGCAAGGAAATCATGGATGGGTTGGCTTTAGGTTTAGCGCTCGGGCAAAGTTCATCAGATTTAAAAAAGTCTATCTCATGGGGCTCGGTATTAGGTATCTACGAAGGTTCAGTCATCGGTTTTTGTGATCGGAACATAGAATTGATAGGTCATTTCACCAATCCGAGTGGGTGTGCCGGGTGCTGTCTAATCTATTTGAGCAACATTAAACTTCCAATCCTCAAACTCCTGGGTCCACGGGCGAGGCTTGGCCTCTTGGAGTACACAGCGATCGAGCAACTTCATGAATTGGGTGCGGCGAATTGATCGGGCACCCAAACTCCCTAAGTGATCGGTTTTTTGTTGACAATCAATGAGGTCAAACCCTTGTGTCTGCAACCAACGAACGAGGGTAATGAATCCATATTTGGATGCGTTGGATGCCCGGGCAAACATCGATTCCCCAAAGAAAATACGTCCTATAGCCATGCCGTATAGTCCACCCACCAGTACATCCCCATCCCATACCTCAACCGAATGGGCATAGCCAAGATCATGCAAACCAACAAAGCCCTCATGCAGATCTTTGGTGATCCAGGTGCCCAACGCCCCGTGTCGTTCAATGCGTGCGCACGCCGATACCACCGCCTCAAACTGAGTGTCAACTGTGACCTGAAATCGACGTTTTTTTATCAAAGGTTTCATGCTGTGCGAAATCCGGAGTTCGGTAGGATAGAGCACAAAGCGTGGGTCGGGCGACCACCACTGAATGGCTTCACCCTCATTATACCAGGGGAAAGCACCTTTTTTGTAGGCCGCGAGCAAGCGCTCCGGTTTTACATCTCCTCCAAAGGCAACTATATTCCCTGTTTTTGACCCGATGATAAAAGGGAATAAATCGTTTTGGTCGGCCATGCCTACAAATATAAGTCTACATCAAACAGCCTGCGTTTAAAAAAGTGCGATATTCGATATTTGAAACGGTATACCTAAATTTTATGAGTTCGATCATACAGCCTCAGGCGAACAAAATCGCCATAGATCAAAACAATAATCGGCTCTTTCTAAGGCTCAAGTGCATGGGGGTCGCTTTGATTTTCTTCTGGATACGTCTCGGTGCCGCACAGTCGGTAACCCCACCCATGGGTTATCTCTACAACGACCAGAATGTGGCGCGAATCGATATCACCATGGACCCCGATAGCCTCAACCACATGCTCCTTCAGGCCAACTGGTATACCGACCATGAGTATCCGGCTACTTGCATTTTCACCCGCGGCAGTAGAACCGACACCCTCACCCCAATCGGGTTCCGGCTCAGGGGCAATACCTCACGGGGCGCTCAGAAAAAGTCGTTCCGCATTTCCTTCAACACTTTTCAGTCGGGTCGAACATTCGAAGGTGTTAAAGACCTGAATCTGATTGGATGCCATAACGATCCATCAATTTCGCGCGCAAAGGTCTACACCCTGCTCGCGCGGTCTATAAAAAGTGCCTCGCCCAGGGCCGGACATGCAAGACTTTATATCAACGGCGTCTACCGGGGGTTGTATATCAATATGGAGCACATCAGCGAGGAATTTGTGCAGCTTCGCTACAACAACAGCGGGGGCAACCTCTACAAATGCTTGTGGCCCGCCGACCTCAACTACATCAACAGCAACCCCAATTCCTACAAGTTCACATCGGGGGGGCGACGAGCCTATGACCTCACCAACAACCAGCCGGCCGACGATTACAGTGATCTCGAGCGCTTCATTCGTACGCTCAACCAAACGACTGCTGCGTCGATTTACTGCCAACTAGACACCTTGTTCAACATCGAGGAGTTCCTCAGGATGTACGCCATCGACGTGTTGTCGGGGCATTGGGACAACTACTACAACAAGAATAACTACTACCTCTACAACAACCAGCGCACACGGCGGTTCGAATATTTGCCCTATGACATGGACAACTCCTTTGGGGTCGATTGGTTCAACATCAACTGGACCACCATCAACCCCTATCAGTTTGCCCCCAGCGGCGAGCCAAGACCACTTTTTACCCAGTTGATGGCCAACAACACAACACGCGATATATATACCTTTTACTTGCGGCAGGCAGCCCAACGTGCCGCGCAGGCCGATATAGGGGTTGAACTCGACAGCATGTTGGCCCGAATTACCTCCGCAGCATTGGCCGACAATTACAGAACCCTCGACTACGGGTTTAGCAACCAAACCTTTTTGCAGTCGTTTACGGCCACCCAACCCATTGGCCATGTAAAATTTGGGATTAAACCATTTCTCACCGCTCGAATCAATTCTATTCAGGCGCTGATTCCAAGCACATTCAACATAGCCCCAATTGTCCATCGGCCTGAAATTACCCCGCTTTTTGCCGGCATGACCGGAACCGTAACCGCACAAATCGAGGATGAACAACCCGCTTCCTTACAGGTCGAGGCGCGTTATACCTACCAAGGCCAGCCCTATACCCTGCAGATGTTCGACGATGGATTGCATGGCGATGAGCAAGCAGGTGATGGTCTATTTGGCGCATTTCTTCCATCTTTCTCACAGGCGGGTTATACCGACCTACAGGTTTGGGCCCGCGATGCCGCCAATCAAACAAGATTAAGGCCATGCGCCCCCTTACGCCAATCCATCGACAGCGCAACATTGCTTTATTTCTGGATGATGGACACACGAATACCCAACGACCTGCCCTTGTCTGGTATGAACAGTACGTTTTCAGCCACATCGGATACGGCTCTGATCGAATTCTCATCGGCTCAAACGGGATATCCCTATGCAGTGGGCCACCCACTTTGGCGCAAATCATCGCTAGAGCGGCGCAATGCACCCACCCCCTTCAATTACCGGCCACAGGCAGAAGGAGGAGCTGCTTACAATGCTGGAGTCATACGTGGCCTGCAAGTCACTCAACCCATGCGTACGGCAACCCGCGAGAATACCGTTTTGTTGCGCCTGCCTGCTCAAGGTTTTCGCCAATTGCGGGTGCAATTTGCTGTGCGCGACGAAGGGGCTGCAGACCGCATTCGGGTCGATTATTTCAATCCGGTTACGGGTCAATACCAACGCGACGGCTTGGCCGACACACTTTTGTCGCTCCTTCCCACAGGCGTCTGGGCCCTGAAACAAGTAGACCTATCCAACGTTCCTATGGCCGGTCAATCGCCCCTATTCACCCTGCGCTTACGATTCGACGGCCCTACGATGACGGCCGATCTGGGTAATCGGGTCACTTTTAATAATTTGTCGCTCGAAGGCATCCCCGACCCCTCGGCGGGCACTGCAGGCCCACTCCGGGGCGTACTGCGCTATTTGAATACGGCCCAGTCGCCCATGGTTGGGGTAAATATGTGGCTCACCCGCAGCTTATCGCCGGGTATTATCGATACTTTGGGCAGTGCTTTGACCCAATCCAATGGGGCTTTCGATTTTGGCATGGTGCCTTCGGGCGCCCTCACCTTATCGGCCAGCTGTACTTTGCCATGGGGCGGTGCTAATGCCACGGATGCGCTGATGGTGGCGCGGCACGCCGCGGGGCAATCGCCACTTTCTGGGATCAGGCTCTCTGCTGCCGATGTAAACGCCTCTCAAACCGTGAATGCCACAGATGCCCTACAAATCGCTTTACGTTATACAGGAAATGGATTGTCCTCATTTGCTGCTGCCGACTGGAAACTGCCGGTTGTTCCCATCAGTTCCGCGCCTGGTGATACGTTCGCATCCTTATCGCTGCAGGCCTTATGCATGGGCGATGTAAATGGAAGCCATACACCCCTTCCTGTGGTACCTCCACCATCAGGCGGGCCTCTTGCTGAGCGCGGTGCGGTCATGGCCTCGGCTGATGGCTCTGTTCGATGGCCTGTGTTTTTGGAAGATGTTGCGGGCAGGGTAGGGGCTGCAAGCCTGGATATTTGGTTGCCTCGAGGGGCGGAAGTTCGCTCGATTACTATGGCCTGTAGGGTTCCTGGTGATACCGTTCTTTGGTCGATCGAGGGTCGCCGTCTTCGTGTGGCTTGGTATGCCCTTGGTGGATGCGAACCGGTCGATTCCCTTCCTTGGTTGTGGATTACTCTTTCTGGAGGCGAAGGCGGGTTTTTGGTGCTGCGCGATGCATCCGAATTGAGCGATCCCCAGGCTCGGGTGTTGACCGGCTGGCGCTTGTTGGCACCAGCTGTTGAAAGCAACAACAGCTCTTCGATTCTGGTTTATCCCAACCCAACGCGCGATCGTTTCACACTTGAGCTTCCTGGTGGTGCCGAACAATTGGCGTTAATGGATGCGGCGGGTCGCTCTGTGCGCGAGTGGAAAGGCCCCATTCCGGCCTACTCCGAATACTCGCTGGAAGGCATCCCCACGGGCATATACCTATTGCGGATATGGACGGCCGGTAAACCCCTCAGCACCCGCCTGCAGATTGGCGACTAGTTTGGATTTCGGTCGATTTCATCGGTAGACACGTCTTCCGCGGGCGACCACAGGCCAGCGGTCTGAAGAGCAGCTTCGAGTGATGCTATGCGCGCTTCCATTTGGGCAATGCGTGCTGAAAGGGAATCTGATGACTCGCCACTGAGGTGTGATTGTAATTCGTCAGGATCGCTGTTCGACAGCATAGATAAATCCACTGGGGCGAAAAGATGAGCGTAGCGCGGTTCCTTTTGTCCGTGCCCCCGGCCTATGGACTGCACATAAGGGGGATCGTTTTGGCTGAGCTTATCGAGGGTGGCGGCCACTTCGGCCAGGTCTTCGAAATCGTAAAGCCGGCTCGATAGGTTGCGAATTTCGCCAACGGTCAGCGGGCCGCGCAGGAACAACAGGGTTAGAATAGCGAGTTCGGAGGGTACCAAAGGATATTTCACCGCCAAATTGTGTCGGAATTTGGGAACACGACCATCGCCCAGTACGCGGGTCAGCAGGTCTTTGCGCCGAAGTACATCCACAATAGAACTGACGCTGGCCTGGCTGTACGAAACCACTGGATGGCGTGCAGACTTTTGGTTGCAGGCGGTAGTAAGTGAAACGAGACTGAGTGGATATAACTCGGGGGTGGTTCTTGATTTTTCCATCAACGATCCGACAACCCTGATTTCTTCTGCGCTTAGTTGGGGGAGGGGTGAGGCATTCGACATGCCGCAAAAATACGCGTTAAAGCGCATTATGCGGGGTTTTATTTCAAAAAATCTATGGCCGAAAACAGGCTTTTGATGATGTGGGTGTGTGATCCAATGGACGTTTGTCGCCTGATTTTCGGATTGCGCTGCACGCGCTCCAATGGGTTGTGCAGCAGCAGTCGGGTGGCGATACCGGCCTTTAGGGCTGCCTGCATATCTCGCACCGAGTCGCCCAACATGATGGAGGCGCTGGGATCAATTTTGTATTCCGAAAGTGCCTCGAGGAACATCCCCGGATTGGGTTTTCGTCGGAAGCTATCGACGGTTTGCCCTTCCGCATCGAGCCGGGGTGCATCCCTGCAATAATAGGTATGGGTAATGCTGGCTTTTTCCTCCTGAAACCGCTGGTGGATGAAAGCCTGAAGCTTTAGGTAATCTTCTTCGCTAAATAAGCCACGCCCGATTCCCGATTGGTTGGTCACGACAATTAGCTGATATTCGGCCGCTCGGGCAGCCCGACAGAGTTCAAAAATACCGGGCATCCAAACCAGATCCTGTGCCCTGTGCAGATAACCATCATCGCGGTTGATGATGCCGTCTCGATCCAAAAATAAGGCTCTGTTCATTCCACGATGGTGATTGTCGGAGGAAAAGGATGAGGCGGTGTTTTATAGTTGATGCATTCAGAGATCAGCGGGATCATGATGAACGGAAACGTGTGCTGATGATCGGAAACGTGTGCTGATGAACGGAAATGTGTGCTGATGAACGGAAATGGGTGCAGACGTACGATGTTCCATTCAAAAATGGGGGAAAAGTGCCGCTTCGACTGCGCCGCAAATGATGTGCCCAAACAGCAGGTGGCCCTCCTGAATGCGGGGTGTGTCGGTCGATGGCACCTGCAACAGGTGTTCACAAAGCGATCCCAGGGCACCGCTATTTTGTCCACCGAACCCCACGCGAATAAGTCCACCATCTGCGGCAGCCTCCAGTGCTCTGATAATATTGGGCGATGAGCCTGATGTGGAATACACCATCAGCACATCCCCCTTCTGGCCCAATGCCTCGACCTGACGCGCAAAAACCTGCTCGTATCCATAGTCGTTGCCCACCGCGGTGAGGATGCTGCTGTCGGTGGTTAGTGCCACGGCAGGTAGGGCCCGACGGTGCCTGGCAAATCGGCCCACGTATTCGGCTGCCATATGCTGCGCATCGGCAGCGCTTCCACCATTTCCGGCAAGGAGAATTTTCCCCCCGTTTTTGAGGGCAGCTACAACAACCTCCACCACTGTTTCGAGCTGAGTGGCTAGGGAGGAATGATTGATGAGCGCCAGGTGCAAATCGCGCGATGCTTCCAAATCGCGAAGAATAGATAAATGGGTAGGGTTCATGGACGCAAGCGAATTGGGTGGAAAAATACAATAACTAAGCATCCCCCCGTTTCTGATTCTTCGAAAAGTGCTTCAAAACCATACTTCTGTTTTGTTAATCTAGTATATTTGAATTCAAAATCTGCAGTCTTTACCTAATAATATCAAAAACATTTTTTTTTCGAATGTCTCAATCAGATTTTCTTGTGCCTTCATCAGTAGAGGTTTTTTATGATCAGATTAAGGAAATCCATCCTGGGCACATATTGTATTGTGAGGTTAGTCCACCAGGTGCTATGGGAGCGCAGGGGATTATACTGCTTTATTATTTTAATGCCCAAAAAGAGCAAGTGGAGCGATGTAGAATAGATCTAAAGGGAGATCAAGCCGCATATTATTTTTTGGAGGAGGTTTTGGGATTTTTCTCTGATTACGGATTTCAATACGAACAAATGTCGCAGGAATTTCGTGCTATTTATCCGGCTGATTCCGCACAGGAATTTTTAATCAATCATTATCTAGGGTTAGGCAATAGTGCCTTTTTGCCGGCAAACCCGAATTTTGAAACAGCCGAAGACGGCTTTGTCTTCAAAACAAAATTAGGAAAATTTAAGATATCGCCTACTTATGTTCAGAATTTTCCATATTTACTGGATGAGATGAAAACCGGAAAACTTAGTAGTTTTTGAATTTTCTCTTATATGATCCACAAAACTACTTTTATATGACCCACAGAACTACTTTCGGTTACGGTATCACAGTCACGGATAGTTCGATCACTTTTCCGGTCAAAGGTCTGATCTTTTCTACATCGGTTACGATTTATCGAAATCAAGTCACCTCATTTGTTTATCTGTACGATAACTGGTTTCAGTTCTTATTCTGGCGATTTATTGCAGGCCCGCTCTGGATGATAAATCCATTTTTTTGGTACGGAATACCTTTGGCTATCAAAATTCTTAGGGGAGATGTAATGGTTCGACTGTTTTATTTAGAAGGAACTAAGGAGACCTCAATCGATTTTTGGCTGAGGCGTGAAGAGCGGGATTCTTTCAGGATGGCAATGATGTGAGTGATTCAATTTCAGGCCCAAACAACAATATCCAAACCGGCCGTTTGTTGTCTTGACGTGTTTTCTTTGTGCAACCCAATCAAAGAACCTCAAAGAACGAATTGAGACTTTCGAAATCAAAACACAGAATCAAAAACTAAAAAACCCCATTCCTGATGTGGAAATGGGGTTTATTGTAGTCCGTAGGGGAATCGAACCCCTGTTACCAGAATGAAAATCTGGTGTCCTAACCCCTAGACGAACGGACCGTTAATTAAGGCGTGCAAAGATACGAGAATCGAAATTATTTTCCAAGACTAGTGTGTAAAAATGAAAATAAGCCTCACGCACACGTGAGCGCGCATTTTTCTACTTGTGTCGCCTCCAGTTTTAGCGTAATTTCGCAACTTCTTTTGATCATCTAATATTCTGATTGTTTAAACCTTGCCTTTTGAATCTTTAACTATGAACAAAACCCGTATTGCTATCAATGGTTTTGGCCGCATTGGCCGCCTTGCCTTCCGTTTTCTGATGCAAAACCCTCAAGTTGAAGTGGTGGGCATCAACGACCTGACTGAGCCGAAGGTGTTGGCTCATTTGCTCAAATACGACTCGGTGCATGGTCGGTACCCTGGTTCGGTGGCTTGTGAAGGACAAAACCTGATGGTGGATCAGCAGATTATCCCGATTTCGGCAGAAAAGGACCCTGCAGCGCTTCCGTGGTCGAAAATTGGGGTTGATGTAGTGATCGAATCAACCGGACGCTTTACTGATCGCGAAAAGGCAGGCCTACACCTACAGGCGGGTGCGCGTAAAGTCATTATTTCCGCGCCGGCTACGGGTGATGTGAAGACCATTGTGTTGGGGGTGAATGATTCGGATCTGCTCGAAAGCGACACTATATTATCGAATGCCAGTTGCACCACAAATTGCCTGGCGCCCATGGTGAAGGTGCTCGACGACCATTGGGGTGTAGAAAGTGGTTTCATGACCACCATTCATGCCTATACGGCCGACCAGAATCTACAGGATGCGCCGCATAAAGACCTGCGCCGTGCCCGTGCCGCCGCCGCCAGCATCGTACCCACTTCCACGGGTGCTGCCAAAGCGGTCGGGCTCGTTCTGCCGCATTTGAAAGGCAAGCTGAATGGCAACGCTATGCGCGTGCCGGTTCCAGATGGTTCAGTGACCGATTTTACGGCTCAATTGAAGCGCCCAGCCACGGTGGCTGAAGTCAATGATGCCTTCCGTGCGGCGGCAGAAGGCCCTTTAAAAGGCATTTTGTTTTATGAGACCGACCCCATTGTGTCGGTTGATATTTTGGGCAATCCCCATAGTTGCCTATTCGACAGCGAGCTCACCATGGCCATCGGCCAAACGATGAAGGTAGTGGGGTGGTACGACAATGAATGTGGCTACAGCGCCCGAATTGCCGAATTGGCTGTTCGGGTTGGCCGGTAAAGAGCGCTCTTAAATCAACCGAATCTAATCATCAACCGAATCTAATCATCAACCGAATCCAAACATCAACCGAATCCAATCATCAACCGAATCCAAACCCGATGAGAAGTCTCAAAAGCCTGTCGGCTGCCGGTAAGCGCGTGTTGATGCGCGTCGATTTCAATGTTCCCCTCCATAAGGAAACACGGGCTGTGACCGACGACACCCGCATACGCGCAGCCATGCCGAGCATCAAATACCTGTTGGATCAGCCCGGCACTTCGCTCGTGTTGATGTCGCACTTGGGCCGTCCAAAGGGGGGAGCGGAGGATAAATATTCGTTGCGTCATATTCTGCCGGTTTTAAGTGAATTGCTTGGTCGGGAGGTGTTATTTGCCCCCGATTGCGTGGGTGAGGCGTCGTTTGAGCTGTCGCATCAACTCAAAGCGGGTGGCGTGCTCTTGCTCGAGAATGTACGTTTCCACCCCGAGGAAGAACAGGGCGATTCCGACTTCGCGGAGCGTTTATCGCGGCATGGCTCGGTGTATGTCAATGACGCCTTCGGTGCCGCTCACCGCGAGCATGCATCAACCGCTACAGTGGCCCGGTTCTTCGGTGAGGACAAGGCAGCGGGCTTTCTCATGGAGGCTGAGGTAAAAAATGCGGATAAGGTCATGGAGCAGGCCGAGCGCCCCTTTACCGCGATCATGGGCGGTGCCAAGGTTTCGGACAAGATTATCATCATCGAAAACCTGATGGATCGGGTCGACAATCTTGTGATTGTGGGTGCCATGGCCTACACCTTCATGCGGGCTATGGGCGGGCAAACAGGCGCTTCCTTGTGTGAAGAGGATAAATTGGATCTGGCCCGCACACTGATGCACAAGGCGGAACAGCGTGGTGTACGATGGGTGCTGCCGGTCGATTCCGTGGCCGCAGACCGCTTTGCGGCCGATGCCCAAACCGCTGTGGTGAACAGCAACGAAATACCCGATGGTTGGATGGGATTGGACATCGGGCCTAAAGCAGCGGATGAAATCGGTTCAATCATCATGAACAGCCGCACCTTGTTGTGGAATGGCCCAGCGGGGGTTTTTGAAATGGATGCCTATGCAAATGGATCGCGGGCCTTGGCCCAAGCGGTGGCCGCCGCAACCGCCCAGGGAGCCTTCAGCCTGATCGGTGGAGGCGATTCAGCGGCTGCTGTGAACGCCTTCGGCTTAACAGCTCGAATGAGTTATGTGAGTACAGGTGGCGGGGCACTTTTGGAGTATATGGAGGGCAAAATCCTCCCTGGCGTAGCAGCCCTCATTTAATTCCGCCCTGGCCTCATTCCACCCGCGGCAATAATTGATTTAACTTTCAGTGGTCGTTGACTAAACCCATCGGGTTTGGGCAGCGCTTTGCCATTTTTTGTCTAAATGACTTTTGTTATGAAATGTGGATAAATTTTTAGTGTAAAAAAGTGGGGGAAAGTGGGGAAAAGTGGAAAAAGATGTACTTTAGTGCTTCCAATCCCTCCACATGTCGCACTTTATCGGCGAATTTGAAATACGTCTGGATGCCAAGGGTAGGCTTGCTTTGCCTGCCGGGGTGATCCGTCAACTGCCGTCGGGTGGGGGTAAGGTGGTGATCAATCGTGGATTTGAGCCCTGTTTGGTGTTGTATCCTGGGGTGGAATGGGATCGCCAGGTGGCAGAATTGTCGCGTCTGAATCCGTATGTTAAGGAAAACCGGGAGTTTGTGCGTTACTTTTTGCGTGGCGCTAGTCCGGCTGAGCCCGATGCGGCCAACCGCATCCTCATCCCGCGGGCCTTGCTCGATTATGCGGGCATCGACAAAGATGTGGTGATGATGGGCAACCTCTCCAACCTCGAGTTGTGGTCGCCGGATCGCTACAAAGCCCAGCTCGACCGCGAACCAGAGGATTTTTCAGCTTTAGCAGAGAAAGTAATGGGGGGGCGAAACGTATGACGAACGGAAAACACACCGATCTGGGGAATGAGCTTGCCCTCACGGCCCAAGAGCAACAAGCGACATTGACTAATAACAGCCGGTCCTACCATGATCCCGTGATGTTGAAGGAGGCGATCGATGCCCTGCATCTGCAACCGGGGGGGCGCTACATCGACTTAACATTCGGGGGAGGCGGACACAGCCGCGCCCTACTTGGGCGCCTCGGTACAACGGGCCGCTTACTGGCCTTCGACCAGGATCCCGACGTACACGCCCATCTGCCTCATGATGGGCGTTTTGCATTCGCCGACGCTAATTTTCGTCACCTCAAACGTTTCGCGGCACACCACGACATGTTGCAGGTCGACGGCATCCTGGCAGATTTGGGGATTAGCTCCCATCAAATCGATGAACCGGGCCGCGGCTTTGCTTTCCGCCATGATGCAGACCTTGATATGCGGATGAACCCAAGGGCCGGACAAACAGCAGGGGATTTTTTAAGGCAGGCAAATGAAGAGGAAATCGCACGCGTATTGCGTCAATACGGGGAGATCACTGCAGCGCGTCGCGTAGCTCAGCTCATCGCTCTCGCCCGAACCCGCAACGCCATGAACACCACCGCCGATTTGTGCAAGGCCATCGAGCCCATCACCGCCGGCGGCAAAGAGCGGCAGTTCACCGCACGGCTGTTTCAGGCCATCCGCATTCACCTCAACGATGAATTGGGTGCACTGCGTGAGATGCTCCAGCAGACGGCTGCCGTTTGCGCACCGGGAGGGTATCTGGTGGTGATCAGCTATCATTCACTGGAGGATCGTTTGGTGAAGCAGTTCATGCGCAGCGGTCATTTCCACAATACCATTGAAACCGATGTGTACGGACACAGCATTCGACCATTCGAGCCTAGTCCGACCCAAGCTTTGCAGGCGAGTGAACAAGAAACGGCGACCAACCCGCGTGCCCGCAGTGCCCGTTTGCGTGTGGCGCGTCGCACCCAAACCCCATGGCCATGAACCGCAACCGCCGACGCAGTGAACACCCTACCCATGGCGGGTTTTGGTCGACTCTTCTGGGGCGCAAGCAGGAAGGAAGGCCCGCTATCGATGATCGCTCGGAGGAATTCGAGCCATCGACCGAAACGCGATCCGGTGTGGGGCATTGGCAATGGGAAGATGTGTCGCGCCACATACCCTTCATTTTGTATTGCACCTTCCTGCTCTTGGTCTACATTGCCAATGGCCACAGCCAGGAATCGATGCAGCGGAAAATCCTGAGTACCCGTCAGGAGGTAGAAGACCTCAAGGCCGAGTATATTCTCCTCCAATCGGAGGTGATGCATTTAGGCCGCCGAACGGAAGTGCTCGATCGGCTCCAAAATATGGGGATGGGGTGGAAATCCCCCCAAGAGCCCCCCGTCGAATTGGAATCCAAAAATGAGGGCACAAGCCCCAAAAGGAAGGGGACATGAGCGAGCAGAAGAACATATTTCGCAGAAGCCTGTTCGTGTTTGTCATTTTGGCACTCGGATTTGTTGCTGTAGTGGGCCGAGCCATCTTCATTCAAAACGTACACGGCAAACACTACAGGGCGTTAGCTAAGAAGATGATGCTCGACACCCGCACCATAGACGCCCAGCGGGGCAATATCTATGCACAAGATGGCAGCTTGCTCGCAACCACCATCACCCGCTATGATCTGCGCTTCGATGCCACCACTTCCGGCCTTACCGATGATATATTCAGCGAAAAAGTGGATTCTTTGGCTGCTGGTCTGGCTCGGATTTTGGATGGCGAACAAAGTGAATACAGCCAATTGCTGAGGGAGGCACGACGAACGAAACGCCCCGACGTTCTGCTGGCCCGAAACGTCGACTACATCAAACTTCAGCAGGTGCGGGCACTGCCCCTCATTAACCTGGCACAATCCCGGAAATCCCTTGTCTATCGTGGAGGACTCGTGGTGGAGGCCCATACCCAGCGCGAACGCCCAATGGGTCGATTAGCAGCACGGACGGTGGGCTACCATAAGCCAGAGAGCAAACAGAAAGCGGTTGGACTAGAAGCAGCCTTCGATTCCGCACTGGCGGGAGTCCCGGCTCAATCGCGGATGCGACGCATCGCTAGTGGCATGTGGATCCCGGTCGACGGTTTACCTCTTGTGCCACCAAAACACGGAATGGATGTCATAGCCACCCTCGATATGCAACTGCAGGATGTGGCCGATGAGGCCCTTTGTCAGGCATTGAATCACTACAAAGCTGCCTACGGAACGGTTGTGGTGATGGAAGTGGCTACCGGTAATATCAGAGCGATGGTGAATCTGTCCAGAACAGAAAGTGGAATGGGATGTGACGAGCATATCAACTATGCCGTTACTGAAAGTCAGGACCCTGGATCGACTTTTAAATTGATCAGTATGCTGGTGGCTTTGGAAGATGCCGGCGTTGACGCCCACATTCGGGTTGATCTCAATGGCGGGTTGTGGGATTTCGGGTCCAAAACCATGTTCGATGCCAGTCGACACGGAATCGGCCAAGCCGACCTCACAGAAATTTTTGCCAAAAGCTCCAATGTGGGGGTATCTCGTCTGATTCAACAATATTATGGCAAAAACCCAAAGCGATTCACTGATCTGTTGGAAAAGATGGGGGTTGATCGGCCTTCAGGCATATCATTGGCAGGTGAGGCTGTGCCCAAAATCACCAAACCCATCACCGCAGAATGGTCAGACGTTTCACTGCCATGGCTCAGCGTGGGCTATGGGCTCAATCTAACCCCGCTGCAGGTTTTATGTCTCTACAATTCAGTAGCCAATAATGGTTTTCGGGTAACACCACGCCTGGTCGCTGAGGTCCGCAATACCAACACAAACCAAACCTATGTCACGCCCATTCGCGTAGCCAATAAGCCCATCGCATCAGCAAAAACACTCAAAGCGCTCAACCAAATGTTGCGGGCTGTCGTTGAGCTAGAAGGGGGCACAGGAAAACGCTTGCAAAACCCTTCCTATTCAGTAGCGGCCAAAACGGGTACCGCACAAATGTTGGTGAATAATCAATACGTTAAGCGCTACAGGGGCAGTGTGGCGGGATTTTTTCCAGCGGAAAAGCCGCGCTACAGCATGGTGGTGATGTTGGCCGATTTGGGCGACTCAGCCTATTATGGTGGTGTAGTGGCGGGCTCCGTTTTTCGGAAAGTGGCCGACCATCTTTACGCCCGAGGGTGGGGCGATCAGGGAAACAAGGTTCCAAAACACTGGGAAGGCGACAGCATACCTGCACCATTGGTCAGTGGTTTGGAGTTGCCCACACGCAAGGCCTTGGATCAACTCGGAATGAAGCACCGCACCACGCGCAAGCCATCAAACGGCAACGAGCGTACTGTGGGTGCCCATGGGGCAGGCAGTTCCTATGTTCAAGCCCAACCCACCCATGGGGCAGGCAGTTTCTATGTCCAGGCCCAACCCACCCATGGGACTTGGAAGCTCACAGAGGTCACCGTCCGCAAAGGCATCGTATCAGACCTCACAGGCATGGGACTCTCCGACGCATTGCAGGTGGCGGGCTACTTGGGATACCCCACAGAAGTATTCGGGCGTGGACGAGTGGTCAGGCAGGATCCAGTGCCAGGCACCCCACAAGCATCGGGCAAACACCTAACACTCTACCTTCAATGAATCGGAGCATTGGACATATCATGGCGGAAGTCGATGCTGCGATCCTCACGGGTTCGCCCGATATCCTATGCGGTCGCTTATGCATCGACTCACGAACCGTGGGTAAGGGTGATGCATTTCTGGCCCTGAGAGGCACCCGAATCGACGGACATGCTTTCATTGAGGGCGCACGCCGAGCAGGTGCCACGGTCATCGTTGCAGAAACCCAGCCGCCCAAAGATCTTCCGGCCAATGCGGCATGGGTACAGGTCAAAGACAGCAGCATAGCCGCCGGACGCATGGCCGCAGCATGGTATGGACACCCTTCCAGGAAATTGACCTTGACGGGTGTAACCGGCACCAACGGAAAAACCACGACGGTTAGTCTCCTGTTCGGCCTCTTTCAGGCATTGGGATTTCGCTGTGGTATGCTATCCACCATCGGAAATCGGATAGGAGATCAGGAATTTGAGTCGACCCACACCACACCCGATGCCATCCAGATCCAAGAGATGCTGTCGAAGATGGTGGCAGCCGGTTGCACCCATGCCTTTATGGAGGTGAGCAGTCACTCGGCTGTCCAAAACCGGATTGAAGGACTCGATTTTGCTTTGGCGATGTTCACCAACATTACCCACGATCATCTCGACTACCACGGAACATTCGAAAATTATATAAAGGCGAAAAAGTCGTTTTTTGACCGCCTCGGCAAGAATTCCGTGGCACTGCTGAATGCCGATGACCGACATTCTGGGGTGATGGTGCAAAACACGGCCGCCGAAGTGCAGCGCTATGGGCTCCAGCACGACGCCCGATTTCGGGCCCGAATTCTAGAAAATAGTTTCGACGGGATGCATTTGCTACTCGACGGACATGATTTTTACAGTCCACTCATCGGCAGTTTCAATGCCAGCAACCTCCTGGCCGTATATGCTGCCGGATGCCTTTTGGGTGAAGAGCCGACCTCCTTACTGGTCGAGTTATCGCGCCTGGGGCCACCTCGAGGCCGATTCGATTATGTTCGGTCAGCCAACGGTATAACGGGTATAGTCGACTATGCACATACCCCTGATGCTTTGGAACATGTGCTCGAAACCCTGCGCGACATCCGCCGGGCCGGACAAAAAATCATCACTGTATTGGGATGCGGGGGCGACCGCGACCGCAGTAAACGACCGGTAATGGCCGGATTGGCCGCGCGTTTGTCGGACCGGGCCATCCTCACGAGCGATAACCCGCGCTCGGAAGATCCAGAAACCATTATCGATGAGATGATGGACGGACTTCGGCTCGAAGAACGGATCAATCTCCTTCGAATCAGCGACCGAGCGGAGGCCATTCGTGCCGCTTGTATGCTGGCGCTACCTGGTGATCTCGTTTTGGTGGCCGGAAAAGGCCACGAAACCTACCAAGAAATCGGGGGTGTTCGCCACCCATTCGACGACCGTGCC
>SYHW01000001.1 GCA_005799065.1 Bacteroidota bacterium | reverse complement strand
TAGAGTCGTTTAATTGGCCGATGGTGTAACTGGCAACACGTCTGATTTTGGTTCAGAAGAGTCTAGGTTCGAAACCTAGTCGGCCAACGAAAACCGCCCGCGAGGCGGTTTTTTTATGCGTAATCGTCGTATATTTTTGATCATCAGTGATGAAACACCCTTGGATTTTTATACATTTGAATGGGATTTTTCTTCAATTATTCGTTGCTCCGGAGTTATTCAGGTATCAGCAGCAAAATCTCATAATTTGACCCGTGCAGTTCCAAAATGAATAGTAACGATTCGATAGAACCCATCCGGGGATTGCTGGCACAGGTTGTGGCTGGGCATACGCTGGGACAGCTGCTTTTGGTGTCCGGGCTCTTGCTGTTGGCCTACCTCTTAAAGCGAAGAGGCGCGAGAATAGTAAACCAACTTGTATTTAAGGCCTTCGACGCAACGGGCGCACAGGGCGATGAACATCGGAGAAATCGCGACGAATTTGTGCAGATGCTTTCGCTGCCGATGCAGGCCTTGAGCATGGCCATGGTATTTTATCTCTGTTTCACGCTCCTGAATATTCCCCAAACGGTTCGGGTCTTTGAAAAGGAATTGCGTGTGCATCATTACCTGGCCATCTTGATGCAGCTATTGTTTATAGTGCGCCTGATTCGCTTCTTGCTTGCATTAACCACATTTTTGGGCGTGTACTGGATGCGCAGGGCAGAAGGAGGTCTCATTCGGCTCGACAAGCAGATGATACCGTTCACGGTGGATGGCATCAAGATTCTCCTGGTCATCTTCGGGGTTCTGTTGGCCGCAGGTGGGGTATTCGATGCTGATGTAACGGCCCTGATTGGGGGACTGGGCATTGGCGGATTAGCAGTGGCTCTGGCCGCACAAGAGAGTTTAGCCAATCTTCTTGGCTCGTTCACGATTTTTCTCGACAAACCCTTTCAGGTAGGCGACAGCGTGGAGTTTAGCGGCATATCTGGCACCATAGAAAAGGTGGGTTTTCGGTCAACGCGCATCCGAACACTCGACAAAACCTTGCTCACCGTACCCAATAAGAACCTCGTGGGCGCGCCCCTGAACAATATGAGTGAAGGCAACCAGAAGAGGGCACGATTTCAGTTGACATTGAGTGCATCTACCTCCGCCGACGCTTTGAAAGCGATAGTAAACGAGATTCGATCCGTCTTAACGGATCACCCAAAAATTGAGTCAGGCGACCAGGTTCATTTCTTCGACTACAGCGACAAGGGGTATGTGGTGCAGGTCAATTATCTGGTGAATACCGGCAGTCATGAAGTTTACTGTGGTGTACGCGAGGAGGTGAATTTCAAAATCTACGACATTATTCGCCATAATGGTAGTGTTTTGGCCATGGACAGTGGTGCTTGTGCCTAATTTGTGCACGGAAGGATGGTGCCTGCACTTTAGCCGTTGGCTTCCGTAAGCACACGCTTAGCTTTTCCCAAGAGCCCCTGAATTTCCCTATTTTTGTCGACCTACTCCCAATCATGAGCGCCGAAGACTCCTTTAAAAATGTAATTGCCCACGCCAAGGAATACGGATTTGTATTCCAATCGAGCGAATTGTATGATGGTTTGTCGGCGGTCTACGACTACGGTCAGGCCGGCGCGGCCCTAAAAAATAACATCCGCAACTATTGGTGGAAGTCGATGGTTCAGCTCCACGAGAACATCGTGGGGATTGATGCCGCCATTTTTATGCACCCCACCACCTGGAAGGCCTCAGGACATGTCGACGCCTTCAATGATCCGCTGATCGATAACAAAGACTCTCGTAAGCGATACCGGGCCGATGTATTGATTGAGGATCAAATCGCAAAAATCAGTGCGAAAATCGACAAGGAGGTAGAAAAAGGACGTGTGCGCTTTGGGGATGCATTTGATGAAGTACAATTTCGCGCCACCCACCCGAATATTGTCCGAAATCGCGAAAAAATCGAAGAAATTGAGCGTCGGATGAAGGGTGCCTTGGAGGCCAATGATCTTCCCGCGCTTAAACAACTCATTGAAGACCTGGAGGTGGTTTGTCCCATCAGCGGTACCCGCAATTGGACCGATGTACGGCAGTTCAACCTGATGTTCAGTACGGAGATGGGGGCGGTGAGTGGAGAATCGGGAACCATCTATTTAAGGCCTGAAACTGCTCAGGGCATCTTTGTTAATTTTTCGAATGTGCAAAAATCAGGGCGCATGAAGGTGCCCTTTGGTATTGCTCAAACAGGTAAGGCTTTTCGCAACGAAATCGTGGCCAGGCAGTTTATTTTTAGGATGCGCGAGTTTGAACAAATGGAGATGCAATTTTTTGTGCGTCCAGGAACCGAGATGAAGTGGTATGCCTATTGGAAGCAGGCGCGCATGCGGTGGCACGAACAATTGGGTATGGGAACGGATGCATACCGCTACCACGACCACCTGAAGTTGGCACACTATGCCAATGCAGCTTGCGATATCGAGTTTGCTTTCCCTTTTGGCTTTAAAGAATTGGAGGGCATTCATTCAAGAACTGATTTTGATTTGGGTAGCCATGAGCGCCACAGTGGGAAAAAGTTACGGTATTTTGACCCGGAAACGAATGAATCCTATGTGCCCTATGTAGTAGAAACGTCCATTGGCCTCGACCGTATGTTTCTCGCTGTTTTGTCGCACGCATACACCGAGGAACGCCTGCCTGATGGCAGTGAGCGCACGGTTTTGCGGATTCCGCCCTTTTTGGCGCCCATTCAGGTGGCTGTTCTGCCCCTGGTGAAGAAGGATGGGCTTCCTGAGTTTGCACTCACGGTTGTTGATGCTTTGCGCTATCGCTATCAGGTTCAATACGACGATAAGGATAGTATTGGTAAGCGCTACCGCCGGCAAGATGCTTTGGGTACTCCTTTATGTGTTACCATCGATCACCAGTCGCTTGAAGATGGTCAGGTGACGGTACGTTTTCGCGACAGCATGCAGCAAGAACGCTTTACGCTAGAGGAGTTATTAACCTGTTTGGATCGTGAAGTGGGCCTCGAGCCGGTATTGCGTGCATTGCACCAAAGGCAGTCGGAGGGCCTACCTGCTTGATGCGTTATCTGGTCACTGCCGCCCTTCCTTATGCAAATGGGCCCATTCATCTCGGCCATTTGGCGGGGTGCTACCTCCCTGCGGATATTTTTGTACGCTGGCTAAAGGCTCGTGGTGAAGAGGTTTTGTTGATTTGCGGTACCGATGAACATGGCGTGGCCATTGAATTGCGGGCTCGAAAGGAGGGTTGTACGCCTATGGAATTGGTTGATCGATATTATACCCAAATCAAAAAGTCTTTTGATGATTTCGGCATCGAGTTTAGTCACTTTTCCCGCACCAGTCGCCCCATTCACCACGAAACCGCATCCAATTTCTTCTTGTCGCTCTATGAAAAGGGGGTTTTTGAGGAGCGGGTCACTGAACAGTTCTATGATGTAGAGGCAGGGCAATTTTTGGCGGATCGCTATATTTTGGGGGTTTGTCCGCGGTGCAGCTACGACCAAGCCTACGGCGATCAATGTGAACGATGTGGTTCGTCGCTCTCACCCGAGGAGCTCATCCAACCCCGATCTGCACTGAGTGGCGCTACACCGGTGCGGCGGTCGACCCGAAATTGGTTTCTGCCTATGGATAAACTAGCCGAGGGCAAGGTATTTCGCGCGTATGCGGAACGGGTGGTTAACTGGCGCACCCACGTGCGCGGACAATTCAATAGTTGGATCAACCAGGGATTGATGGCGCGCAGCATGACACGCGACCTCAATTGGGGAATTCCTGTACCCCTAAAGGGCGCTGAAGGCAAAGTTCTGTATGTCTGGTTTGATGCCCCAATTGGCTACATCAGCGCAACCCGTGAGTATTTCCAACTTCAGGGTGGCGCACACAACGAAGAAGCATGGAAAACATGGTGGCAATCGCCAGATACACAACTGGTGCACTTCATCGGCAAGGATAACATCGTTTTTCATACCATTATTTTTCCGATGATTCTTGCAGAGCATGGATCCTATGTGCTTCCCGCACAGGTGCCTGCCAACGAATTCCTCAATCTGGAAGGAGAGAAAATCAGCACATCGAGAAATCACGCGATTTGGCTGCATGAATATTTGGTGGATCTGCCCGGCCGACAAGATGAATTGCGGTATGTGCTAACGGCCATCGCACCGGAAAGTAAGGACAGCGATTTTACCTGGCTCGACTACCAAGCGCGGGTGAATAATGAGTTGGTGGCCATTTTGGGCAATTTTGTGAACCGCGTGATGGTGCTTTCTCATAAGTTTTGTGGTGGCCGGGTTCCTGATGCGGCCTCAATGAATGCGCTGCCCCCTGAGCTTCAGCCCGCCCTCGAGGCGTGTTGGTTCGAAATCGACAGCGCCCGCGCGGAACTCTATGCCCTCTTGAGCGAGTACCGCCTGCGTGAGGCGCAGGCTGCGATGATGCGCCTATCACGCGCCGGCAATAAGTTCCTGGCGGAAACTGAGCCTTGGAAGCGGGTGAAAGAAGACCCCCAAACGGCATCCGGTATCTTATACGTGGGCCTTCAGGTTTGCGCCCACCTCGCGGTGGCTAGCACACCCTTTTTGCCCTCCACAGCCCAAAAAATCAGCGGACAATTGGGGTGGACCGCACGAACCGCCGAATCGGATCGGAATTGGTGGACCGATTGCGCCGTTGCACCTGGCCAAAGAGCGCGTCATAACCCGCATTTGTTGGCAGCCGAACAGGTGCTGGGCGCTGCCGCGCATTTGTTCACACCGATTACCGACGAGCAACTGCAGCCGTTGCGTGATCGCCTGATGCGCTCGTCGACCCCTGTAAGCCATGCGACAGGGGCATCCGCCCAGTTTTCAATGAAGGAAAGCGACAAGGAGAATAAGGAAAGCGACAAGGAGAATAAGGAAAACAATATGGAAATGGATGAGAAACAGTTTGTGCCCGTGAAGCCGGAAGTGGCGTATCCCGATTTTGAGAAACTTGATTTGCGCGTGGCGCAAATCAAATCAGCTGAACGGGTGGAAGGAGCGGATAAATTGCTGAAGCTCGGTATTGACCTGGGCTTTGAACAGCGCGTGGTGGTGAGTGGAATTGCCCAGCACTTTGATCCGGAGGGGCTAGTCGGACTGAAAGTAGTGCTTTTGGCGAATTTGGCTCCACGAAAGATAAGGGGGCAGATGTCGCAGGGCATGATTCTCCTGGCAGAAAACGTGGATGGCCGATTGGTTTTTGCTAAACCCGATGAGGATGCAGATCCGGGGGCAGTGATACGATAAGTTTACAGGGGCAGTTTGATCATGGGGTTTTTTCGCGATTCATTCGGACACTGGTACCTCGCCAAGCGCCTGCTGTATATGGTGATGGGTGCCTATGGCTATATAGGCCTGAACATCCGTAACCGAATGGTCATCCGGGGTAGCCGCAATTTGAGGGGACTACCCGAACAGAATGTACTGTTTGTGAGCAACCACCAGACGTATTTTCGCGACGTTATGGCCATGTTGCACGTCATGTGTGCAGTCCGTTGGCGGATGTTCGACTATTTGGGCTTTCCTATATATCTCCTTACACCCCGCTCACGCGTGTATTTTGTGGCCGCTGAAGAAACCATGAAGCGGGGTGGTTGGTTGCCCAGGTTGTTTGAGCTTGGGGGCGCGATAACAGTTACCCGAACCTGGCGCAGCGAAGGCAAGGAGGTGAGTCGAAAGGTGGTGAAAACGGATATCGACAACATCAATCGCGCACTCAAAGAAGGCTGGGTGATTACTTTTCCCCAGGGAACAACAACTGCTTTTGCACCCGGCCGTAAGGGAACGGCCCACATCATCAAACAAAACCGTCCGGTGGTGGTGCCGGTGGTGATCGATGGTTTCCGCCGGGCTTTCGATAAGAAAGGGTTGTTGTTGAAAAAGAAGGGCGTTCGTTTGAAGATGACCTTTAAGCCACCTCTGGAGCTCGATTATGAGGCCTCCAATGAGGAAATTCTGGATCGGGTGATGGATGCTATTGAACAGTCGGATCGGCACCGCTTTCTACACTACCGAAAGACTGGGTCAGACGAGTCTTAGTGGGTTTGAATATTCAATAACCATATCTCAGGTTCTCCGCATAATTGTTGGGCAGCACGCTGTTCTCGATGGCTTTTGCCGCTCGTTCTACGTCATAGGCGAACCGAATAAATTCGACCTGTATGCTCCCCTTTTCGCTCGATGAGCTGTCCTTATTGAGGTGTAGGAACACATATCCTCCTCTAGGGTCACGGTCCTTGGGTTTGCCTACTGAACCGATGTTGATGGCATGACGGTAACGGATGCCCTCGGGTGTTTCTTTTTGGAGGATGCGGTGGTAGGGTTGATGGGTATGACCAAAGCACATAATATCGGCATGGGATTGTTCCATGATGCGCCATAAACTCTGTTCCTCGCGGTCCTCAAAGAGATATTCGTTGATTTTACGCGGGCTTCCATGCACCAAGAGGAGGTGTAGTTGATCGTTGTTGAGCTGAAACTCGAGACGGATGTGCGCAGGCAGGCTCCGCAAATAGCTGCGTTGCTCATCCCTTATAACCGAATGGGTGTAGGAAATGGAAACTTGTCCGTTGGTCTTTTCCTCTTCTGTTTTATAGGCACATCCACAGTCGTCGATTCCCCGACCAATTCCGTAGTCGTAGTTGCCTGCCAAAGTGGGGATGCGGCGGCTGCGGATTTGGTCGACTACTTCATTCGGCCAAATGTTGTAGCCCACTAAATCGCCCAAACAATAGATCGCATCGGGCTGATGCCGGTCAACATCAATGAAAAAGGCCTCCAATGCGGGCAGATTGGCATGTATATCGCTGAATAGAGCTAATTTCATAGGTTATATGTTAAGAGCAGCATCCCATTAAGAGCAGCACCCCGTTCCGGGCGAACAAATTGCCTCCTTGATAGGGGTAATTTCGGATAAGGGCCTGATGTGCTTTTGCGGGGTAAATCCGCATTGATCTTCAGCAAGGCAGCCGGTTTGTTTGGCTATCAAGCGGAAGGCCGTACCATCGAAAGCCAGTCCGTAGCGACTAATGCTCTGATTTTGGTACTCGACCTCGACTTCGACATCCAGTCCTTTTGGTTCGATTAGTGGCAATGCAGTTTGGATGATGCTCAGAAGTTTTAGTGGAGCTAGCCGGTGTTCTGTATCGTCTGCCACCCAAAGTTGGAGGCTTAGGTGCTGTTCTTCACGAACCGTACCCCCACAATCCACAAAATGTCTTGTGGTCAAACCAACTTCCGTGATGTGAAAGTGAGGGGCAACGCGTTGTCCGTCTGGTAGAATGAACTGTATTGGGCCAGGTTCTCTAAGGCAATGGATGAAATGGGATTTTTTCATGGTTTTATTAATTACGGCTTGCAACAGGTAGTGTTGTTGTGTTTGATATGCAGTGCTATTTCGGATAGGTAATTTAGGATAATCTCTATGGCCGACTCGTTGATGCAATAGCAAATGGTGGTGCCCTCGATGCTGCCACGGATAATGCCGGCTGCTTTGAGTTCTTTTAGGTGTTGGGATACGGTTGGTTGAGCAAGCGGCAGTTCATTCACGATGTCACTGCAAATGCAGCTTTTGACCGTCAATAAATACTCTATAATGGCCACGCGGGCCGGATGCCCAAAGGCTTTCATGAGTACCGAAATCGAATTTTGTCGACCAGTATAATGTTCAGTTTTGGTAACGCCCATTTTTAATATTGCAATATTACGATATATTGTTCAGTTTTTTGTCAATCCCGACTGTGGATTGATAATATGTTGTGCGTCTCAGCTAAGTTGTGCGTCTCAGCCAGCCATTTTCAAATCCTACTTCCGTCGTTTTTTGCCATATTAATGTTCCTGAAATATTTAAATGCTTCAAAAACAAAAAGAAGAACAACAGAACCAATTAATGCAGAAACAAAATGTTTATACCCGGGAAACTCAAAAGAGAAAACTTCGCTTAAAAATGGAGTGCTGATTATCATGACTAAAATGAAAAAAGCAACTATTAAAATAATAATTAACGAGATGTTTTTTCCAAAATCACAGACAAAAAAGTTCTCGTTTCAGATAATGAGGTCAGAATCAAAAATACATTTCCAATGATTAAGGAGGAAAAAGCAATGGCTCTTATTTCACCTGCTGAATGCCCTTCATTTAGAGATATTAGGTAAATGATCAACACCATAATCAACAGCAGCGTGCCCTTTAAAAGGCTAAAGACGAGTTTCTTCAAACCAAAAAAAAGTTCAGAGGTTTTTCGAGGAGCGCGGCTCATAATCCCCTTTTCTTCTTGTTCTGATTCAAAGGCTATAGCACATATAGGATCAATAATCAGCTCCAAAAAAACAATATGCAGGGGCATTAAAAGTATAGGTAGCCAGGAAAAAAATGCAGGAATCAATACCAAGCCAATGATCGGTATATGGATAGCAATGATGTAGGACATGGCTTTCTGCAAATTATCATAGATTCTTCTTCCAGAACGAATAGCGTGAACAATAGAAGCAAAATGATCGTCTAACAAAACAAGGGAAGCTGCTTCGCGGGCTACGTCTGTTCCCTTTAATCCCATGGCCACACCAATGTCTGCGGCCTTCAATGCCGGGGCATCATTTACACCATCACCGGTCATCGCTACTACTTCACCATTGGCTTTTAATGCCTTTATGATTTGTGGCTTTTGTTCAGGTATTATTCGCGCAAAAATCCTGGTTTTTTTAATACTCTCTGCGAGTTGTTTTTCATTCATACTTTTCAACTCATTCCCTGTGAGTATGTTCTCCTCATGATTTAGACCAATCTGATCAGCAATGCTTTTCGCGGTAGCTGGAAAATCACCGGTTATCATTATTACATGAATTCCGGCCGCATAGCATTCTTTAATTGCTTGTGGCACCTCAGGTCTAATTGGATCTTCAAATGCTACAATACCGGTGAATTGAAATGGAAAGTCCATCTGATTCTCGGGAAGTTGATGGATATTCAATGTACAACTTGCAGCTGCTAAAACCCGATAACCTTTAGCAGCCAGTTCATGCACAACATTGTTATATACGCTCATTTCCGTGTCGGATAAACCACAAAATTTATAAATGGTCTCAGGTGCACCTTTACAATAGGCCTTTGCCGATTGATCGAATTCTGATCTCAAAACACGTGTCATGGCGAAAATATCTCGGGTCAACGGGTATTCTCTTATGACGGAGAGCTCGGTGGGAGTTGTTGTATGGTTTTTTAGTTCGTTCTTAATAGCCTTTTCCATTGGATCAGAGGAAAGAGGATGAGAAGCATAATATAAATCTAACAACAGCGTCTTAATATGTTCGCTCTTAGTTTTAAAGTCTGCTTTGTAATAGGTGCTTTGTTTTGAATGAAAAGCAGATATCTCCATTTTATTTTGGGTAATTGTCCCTGTTTTGTCTGTACATAAAACCGTAGCAGCACCAAGGGTTTCAATAGCGGATGGTTTGCGTGTGAGCACTTTGTTTTTTGACAAACGCCAAGAACCTAAGGCCAAAAAAATTGTGAGGACTACAGGAAATTCCTCGGGCAGAAGGGCCATGGCAGCCGCCAAACCATTAAGAAGCGCGTGTAATAAATCGCCCCTGGTGAAATAAAAAGCCGATATTATGCCAATACTAATTATGGCTCCGCCAACAAATAATTTGCGGACCAGCTTTTTCATTTCTTTTTGCAACGGAGTACTTTCATCTTGAATCGTTTGCAGTGACGTTCCAATTTTCCCAATTTCTGAATGTATTCCTGTTCGAACGACACGTGCAATTCCTCGCCCTTGTACAACCAAGGAGCCACTAAAAAGCTGATTTTGAGTGTTTTCGTTTTTCCTGACCGGAAGTGATTCGCCCGTTAATAAAGATTCATCAAGGCTTAAAATGTTGCTTTCCAATACGATAGCGTCGGCTGGGACGCGGTCTCCTTCTTGTAGGATAATTACATCATCAGGTACAATTTCTCTACCGGAAATTCTTGTTTCGGTTTCGCCTCGAATGACCATTACCCTAGGAGAAGACAATTGTCGAAGTGCTTCTAAGGACTTTTCTGTTTTTCGGTGCTGATAAAAGGTAATGAAAATGATTAAGAAAACCCAACAAAGTAAGATGACCCCCTCGGAATAGTCGCCCAATAGTAAATAAACCGACCCACATCCAAGCAATAGAATAAACATTGGTTCTTTTATGACCTCATAATCAATGAGCCATACGTTTTTAGGTTTTGCCGAAGGCAGCTCGTTGAACCCCTATTTTGTTAGCTGATTGGCTGCTTTTTCGGGGGTAATTCCTTGTATCATGTACACTCCTTTCATCAAATTGAACCACTGATATCATTTCATATTAATCACAACAAGTTGCGGCTTTAGGCATTATTAACACAATAAACTAGCCTGAGGGTTGATAACTAGGACGAGTTGGCTTACTGGTGCTGGTGGCATCGGTTATTATTTTTTCGACCGATTGCGGGGCCTTTTGAATGCCTTTCATCCCGATCGAAGAGAAGGGATGACGCAGAGTGTATGAAGCAGGTTGGTAAAAGTTGCGGGAATATGTACTCAAAAGCCAACGAATTATAGGATTTCGAATAAAAAACACCATACTGTTTTCAATGGGTTCAGCACCTAGAGTGCTTTTGATTTCGGTGGCTGTTCGGCCCATTTGCACCGTTTTCGCACCCATTTGAATGCCTAAATCGATCATATCGAGGAGGCAACGTTCGTATAGGTGCATGCCATCCGTGCGCTCGGCATCATAACCTAAGTGCAGGGCATGCAAGGTGTCGCCGATTTTAATCCCCGTCACAAATCCAACGACGTGGCCTTTAAGGGAATAGCGGTACATCAGGAAGTTATGCCCGAATACTTCGCTAAAGGACAGGAGCATGGCAGGGATGTTATCCGGAAGGGCCACGACGCGGGTAGCGAGGGTAGATGCCAGAAGTTCTCCGGCCTGTTTAAGCCAAGCGACATCGGTGCTTCCATGGCAACTGCACCGATCGAAAACGGCCGACGTGTCGAGTACTTTGCGAACTCGAATTCGGTATTTGGATTTCATGGCCTGAATGTAGTGTTCGAAGTGCGTCCACTCAGATCGCAGAGACAATGCCATAAAGGGCTCCGCCATGAAGGATACGGCATGGGGTATGCTCGGACACCCAGTAACATTAACGGCAAGCGTGTTGAGCCCACAGGGCCATGATTCAATCTGTTTAGTACCACGTGTTGGATCTATTTGAGGGTAGAACAAACCCGGGACACAGGGGTGACCAATACCTCTTAATCCCCCCTTATTCATCAGTGCATTGGCCAAGCGAAGCCAGATTCCGTGAATGTAGTGGCCCCTCGGACGATGGAGTTGCAATTGCGAGACAGGATAACGGGTGCCGTTTAAGCCGATTTCTCCGCTGTAGCCGGGTAGCCGACGAACTAACTCAAGAACAGGCATATCATAATAACCACCCTGACAATAAATTGGTTTCTTCAATGATGTATATTTATGAGTCATCATAGTTCATTGTAATATTGCTTTCATTGTCAGTACCTTATGAATTGGAGTTTATTCGATTTTATTATAGCAATTATTTTGTTTGGCCTACTATTTTTAGGCATCTGGGGTGTTTTGAGAACAGTAAAATCGCCATGGAAACGTCGAATAGCGTTTTTGATCGTGGTTATGATATTTATTTTGATTTGGGGCGAATTGGCGGTTGGTTTATTTGGCACCCCCTTCGCAGGTAATTAATTCTCAGAATGATTGGGTTTCAAAAACGGGTGGAATCAAACCGCATCGTTCCAATGCAAATAACAATCCTTCAACGTCCTGCTGGTTGTAGTGGATAAGTTTGGTACACTTGGACTTGGCTACGTTGGTTAGTTTACTGTAGACTTGACCATGCGTCTCGAGCATATTCCGCACGTGAACAATCCTCTGTGTGGCTTGTTTTTCGCCGTAATCGGTATGTGACGGGTAAGAGAAATACCTGAGGATAGAATCCAGAGCGAAGGGTCTCGGCCGGTTGACCGGGTCGTTTTCTTTAAACCATTTTTTCAAGTCTTTGTGCGCGTTCCAATAATGGCTGGTGACATCTAAATCTCTGGATTCGAAAACATGCTTTTCGCGATCGGAAAACGCCACGATTTTTTTGTTCTCTTTTCGAACGCGCTGTAAGGTATGTTCCAGAAAATCGGCAATTGACTGGAATGAAGTCGGTATTTTATGAGCAAGAGGCGACTGTAGGATTCCGATGAGGCGTGGATCAAGAACCACCAGTCGATATTTTTCGTCGGACCACACGCCAACGATTGCGGGATCTTCTTTGATAAGGCCTTCAAAATCGATAAAAATGAGTTTGTCTCGGGAAATGGTCATAGCATTGGTTTAGGTGGAAAAAAAGGAGCGTTTTGAAACGGGAGCCCCCTATATCAAGAATGCGCGCATGCCTCATGCACACGCGCACAAGTCATGCACGCGTGCACAAGTCATGCACACGCGCACAAGTCATGCACGCACTTACCTTCGCTTGCTCACCGCATTCTGAGCAATGGTACGCTGCATTCTGGACTTGAAGCGTTGTATGGCCTCATTTCTTTTGTACTGATGCTTTTGGCTGACCCCGCTGTTGACACGTTTTCTCCATGCCCTGAAACTTCCGGGTTTCATTTCGCGGCGCATCAGTGCTATTACCCCAGATTCTGTTAGTCCAAACTGAAGTTCAATGGCTTCAAATGGCGTACGATCTTCCCATGCCATTTCTATAATGCGGTCAATTTGTTCTAAACTGAATAACGGCGACATATTACTTCAACAAAATCGCCAGTATTTCGTTTTCGTTAATCGAACGAATGTTGAAGGAACTGCGCGACAATTCCAACATTCGAACTTTCCGGTTTTCGGGTCCAAAGCGCGTATTCATGAAGAAAAGACCATGATGTTTGCGCACTACGTTGTCGGAATTGAGCGTGAATAAGGAGTATTTGTATTGTATGGGCCGATTCAGGCTATAGCCCATTCGCCTGCTATAATGGTGTGGCCGCGGGAAGGTGAATGACAAGTGCACCTGAAAGTCGGTGGTTAGTGCCTAACAATGAAAAGTGTTCCCAATGCAACCCCCAAATTGCTGAAAAATGAGGGATTGTAAAAATTAATATGTATTTGGGATACGCATTATTTTGGCGGTGCGACGCTGCCACCCATCCCAAAAGACTAGATGGTATAGACCCGGAGGTGCCACGCCCCAGTTCAGGATATTTGAACCTTGATGAACGGGCCCCGATGTGATGACTCGTCCACCAACATCAAAAAGTGTATATTCAGCGCCTTCTCGGGCATCGTCGACCCAAAGAATCGGTGGCTCAGTTGCAGGGTTGGGGAAAACGCGCCAATTCGGGCGATCATTTTCAATTATAGTGGAGGAAAGCTGTGGTGGCGCGAATGCCTTGATTACTCCCCCTCCCGAAACCACCACAATACCGTCTGTACCAAAGACCGGGGCGCAGGTGTTCACATTCGGCACATAATGCATCCACCGAAACTGCAGATTAGGGGTAAAGGAATAAACTGCATTTTCTCCGTTGGTAACGAACACGGTGCCTTCTGCGTCGGTGGAGGCCCGCATCTGAAACAGATCGGGGTTACTGGCAATGATTGGAGAGGAGTCGATCGGCGCGCCTGTTGTTGGATTCAGTCGCAATACCCGCCCACCTGATGGCACATATACATCGCCCGAAGGCCCTAGGCAGGGTTGACTAAACGGAGCGCTTCCCATGATGGGAGTTTCCCACAACAACTGCAAACGAACGCCGTCGTCGGAAAAAGCAGAGATATTGTCGCCCTGCTTGTGCACGAATATGATACCCGTAGGACCCACCATGAGTGGGGCTTGTGGAAGTGGTCCGCCCGGATAGGTATCAGTGATGATGTGGTTGTATTTTTTTATGCCCGTAGACAAATCTGTGGCCCAGAGATAGGAAATCCCACCAATTTGTTCGTGTGTATAGCCTGTGTGACTGGGTGGATGAATGCTCATTTCTCCCCCACCAGAAGCAAATGGTATGGTATTGATTTGCCAGTTGGAGGCTCCAGTGATGGGATTAATCCGATAAATTACCCCATTTCCTTCTATGTACATTTGGCCGGCGGAGTCGAAAGTAGCGCTTGTGGTGATATATGGGTTAACCCGCACTGGTGATGCCCACAGACGGTTTCCGTTTTGAACATCGAGCGCAATTAAACTATCGTTTTGACTCTCTGTATAGCGCACCACAAACACACGTCCGTTGCGTAGGCCAACAGGCAGTGAACGTCCTGTTCCGCCCGTGATGTCAACGCTCCATAGGGTTAGACCCGTTCTGAGTTCATAGCATTCGACCGGAGCATTGGTAAGCGACAAAAACCGCATCGTAACCATCCGATTGCCTTCGGTATAGGCGGGCATGCCGAAGAGTCCCGGGCGAACATGAGTCCACAGTAGACTATCGCTTGTGGGCCCCTGTAAATTAATCCATCCAAAACGACCGGGTTGCCCGCCCCCGTTTGCCCAATTGAAGGGCTGGGCCTTGGATGCTAGGGGTTGTACAACAGAAATTAAGTAGATATATATTGTTAAACGCAACATTTTTTATAATTTATTCAAATGTTTTCAGGAACTGCACTCGTAATACACCTTTATTTGTCCGACAATGAATCCAATCTATACCAGGAGCAAATTGACCAACATCCAATTTCTGAGGAAGGTCGCCGGCCTGAAAAGCGGCATGGTTTTTACCTGTTACATCTGAGATGACAAGGTCGTGAAAGGACTGATCATGGCCTTTTAGGGCAATGGTCATGTGATTGCTAGCCGGATTAGGATAACAAATGAGTTGAGGATGGTCTTGTTGTGTTGGTTCTTGAAGGTCTACCGAAGGAGATACCACCAAAAACTGCCCCATCACAACGTCTTTCCTCCCCCTTAAATACGGCGCGGGTACCTGGCCATTTACGGAAAGCACATAAAACTGAACATCATGTATGTGAAAGGGATGGGCAATTGGCGTTTGGTTCACCAATTCCCAAATTTCTGTGTTGTTGAACGGAATCCGATGGTTAATAACCTGCATATCAAAGTGCTGGTTGTTGATCATAAAAGGGCCTTGAATGGCCGTTGGCCCCATGTTCTCGGGCATAAAAGTGAAAACGCGCGTGGTATCAGCCTGAGCCTCTAGCCAAGGCTCATGGGGAATTAATGTGGTGGGGACTGAAAAAACTCCCTGAGGCAGGGGGGCGCCCACGGAGAGCGTAAGCAAAGTGAAGTTGCTGCCATTTAGGGGATTTCCTGTATATCCAGGGATGACTTGTCCGGCCCCCATTCCGGGTTGGGCAGCCCCATACACGGCGTTGGGCAACTCGGCCCCATAGCTCATCAGTTGAATAATTTGTCCTGTACGCCCTTGAAGGTTCACAACCACCTCGGCCCGTTCGCCTGGGGCAAGCTGGATTCGGTTGAGCGCCACAGATTGCTCGAGTAGCCCGCCATCGGTTCCAATCAGGTGAAAACCCAAGTTCTGACTCAATCCAATGTTCATGACGCGTTCAGACGAACCATTGAGCAATCGCAGGCGGACACACTGTGCCGGAACGGTGAGTTGAGCTTGTCGGGTACCATTCACCAATACCACCGAATCATACGGGTTATCAAAGGTGATTTGTCGGCTCGAATTAAAACTCTTGGTTTGGAGTAAAAGAGGAAAGTCATCAATTCCGTAGGTTCTGGGTAAGGCCAATGCATCCTCCAGGCTGTCGCGAACGATGATAAAGCCCGAAAGGCCCTTGCTGACGTGCTCATTGGTTTTGTAGTGCAGGTGCGGATGGTACCAATAGGTTCCGGCCCAATCATGAACGGTGAAGACGGGGTTCCACAGGGTTCCTGGCAAGATAAAGGTGTGGGGGCCGCCGTCGTGTTCGGGTGCAACGAGGAGTCCGTGCCAATGAACGGTAGTTGTATCGGCGAGGTTATTGAACACCCGGAGATCTACGGTCTGATTTCTGCGGAGGATGAGCGTAGGGCCAAGCATATGGCCATTAAACCCCATGGTTTGGGTACTAATTCCCGGGAAAATGCTGGATTGTCCATTTTGTATCTGGAGAGAGAGAACCTGTCCACTCAAGGTATCAGGAATGGAAAGAGTTGTTTGGGCTTGGCTGGGAGCGACTGAAAAGATCAGTAAACAAAGGGATAAGAACTTTTCTTGAAAGGAGGTCATGTATGTGTTAAATCCAAACATAAAAATAACCAATAGTTTTAGACTTATGGTGTTAAAACAAGTTTAATAGCCCAGCGGCGCTGACTCAAAGGAGCAGTGGATCCGTCGGCCAGCCAAACGGTACCGGGGCGACCGGAAGAAGCGCCAAGTAGCCCATAAAATAGCCCTACGCCCATACTGTTTCCTAAGATGCGCAGGCGCGACAGGCTGATTCCACCTTCAAAATATCCCTTGCGCAGATCAAGCAAGGGAAAGTCAGGGGCTTCCTTCATGATAAAAATGTGGCGACCTGGATCCGCCAAATGCGACCAGCCAGCATTATAGTGCAGCGTGAACAAAGGACTTTGCTTGAGGCTCTTCAAGTGCAGCACGCCGGCCCGGTGTTGAATGTGAATGCTGGCAAGCCGGTTGCCGGCGAAAGTAGCCATATCAAAGGTCTGGAATACGAGAGGAACGAACAGACCGCTGTTTGGTCCGGTGCCTCGTACGTAAAGCAGTTGTTGGACGGGTAGAGGATCTGGGCCCCATGCGGCACCCAAATTCAGTACGGCATCGAGCGTACCCAGACGTCGCATCCCAAAGTGGCGTTCAGCACGAAGCAGTAGTCGTTGGAATTGGATCGACTCTTGTTGAAAGGGCAGGCCTCTTTCGTAGCTCAGTGAGAGCACAGGCAGTCGCTTGGATGTTTGAATGGTATAGGTGCGGCCGGGTAGACGAACGCTTGTTTCGCCAGGGGCATATCGGATGTGGAGTGACCATTCCGACACGGGGTATGAGGGGGCTGTGGGCCATAATGTAGGCCAAAATGTAGGCCATAAGCTGGAATCTACAAGCGCTTGGTTGTTGAAGCGGTAGTTACTGGTTGATCCGTTGCGACCCGTGGCTGCTTGTCGGTGGCCAACCAAAAACCCGGCTTCGCCACTCCACGGCCCGAGGTTCATCCAACGAAATTGAAGCGCCGCCACCCGTTCACGATCGAAGAAGCGATTGAACAAAGCCAGAAGGCGATCAGGCTGTGTACTAAACAAGGCCGTTTCTGCATGAAAGAAGCGGTATCCACCGTTCACGCGGATGTCATCGCGGGCACTGATGCGCAGCCGAAGACTACGTTGCTTGTCGGGGTAAACATCCAAAAATCCCCCAAATTTTGGCGTTCGATCGCCGAATCCATAGGCGGCGTATCCCCCAAGCCGTATGCGTTGGGCCAAGGAATCCCCAGTGGATAATCCTACGCCCAAGCGCAGCCCTTCCCATCCGTTTGCCGAAAGCACTTCGGGTAAATTGAGGTCTAATCGTCCTTTAAACAAGGCTATTTTGCCTGTTAACAGCGATTCACCCCATTGTAATTTTTGTTCCAATCGGGTTTCTGTTCCTAATGAGTCGATAAAGCGGTAGGTTTCCCTGTCGCGTTCGTTTAGGGAATCGGGGCGGAAAGGCTCGAAATAGCCGATGGGTTGTCCGGCTGCGTCCTCGAGCACCGTTAGGCCGATTTTTGGGAAATCCCGTTGCCGTCGCGCATCAGCAGGCTCGAATGAGGCCGGTTGTTCCTTGCCCGTTTTGAATTCAACATCCGTGTATTGCGTAAAAACTTGCCCTACCACCTTGCTGGTGTTCACTTGCACCTGATTCAGCCACAAATCGGTATGGGTTTGATGGGGATACCACCGGCCGTTGGGGAGTTGGCGAAATAGTTGATTAAAACGCAAGCCCGATGCTTGTTGGGGGTCGGCCGGCTCAGCGGTCACTTGTTGAACGGCATACGAACGGTTGTGGATGAAGATGGTTCCGGTGAGTCCATCGTGCATGCTTCCAGGATAGGGCCGAAACCGGATCACATGAAGGGTGTCGGCACCTTTGTGGTCGCTTTCATCGCGGCGGCTTTCATCGCGGTCGCTCTCCACGAGGCGACTTTCATCGCGGCGGCTTTCATCGCGGCGGCTTTCATCGCGGTCGCTCTCCACGAGGCGACTCTCCTCTAAGTAGAAGCGGTAGCGACGTACGCTACCCGGCGACAGCGGACCATAGTATTGTATATCGTTGAGGCGGATGGGGTCGTTGTAGACCGAAAAGTTCTGCATTTGGGCAGAAAAAACAGCAAAAAGAGGAGACTGTAAGCCCGCGGTTCGGGTGGCCAACATGCGATCGCTGGGTTGTGTAGCACCCGTGTAGTGCCGCGAAACGAGCGATTCACTGAGCATCAAATCGCGGGTGCGTATGAATTGTGCCAGTTCATATTGACTCGAATCTAGGAATATGCTGTCGCCTCGTGAAACCCGACGAATCGTATCGGTAAACACTCGTCCTGTGGTGTCGATGGTTAAAATAAATCGTTGGTAGAGCGTGCAGCGATGTGCACCCATAAAAGCCGGGTCATGCTCTTTTTTTCGTTTGATGGCTTCTTCGATGATGCGGTGGGCTGGGTTTTCCCCCGCTTTCACATTAATTTCGGGTAATTGGGTGGTGCTGCGCCCAAGGGCAATGAAGGGCTTGGGATCGCTGACCCCGATGGTGAATGGTTTTCGACCATATCCCACACATCGGGCCTCGAATTGGGAAGAGTCTCCGTAAAATATCCAATAGAATTTTCCCTCTACGTCGCTCGTTGTTGCCTGTGATTGCCCTGAATTGAGCGATTGCAGGGCCACAAACGGCAATGGAATTCGCGTGTTGGAATCGACTACAAACAGTTCCCGACGTACTTGAGCACCAGCCGATCCGCAAAAAACAGACATAACCAAGCCGATGAGCAGTTTCAAAAAGACGATTCGATGCATGTGAGAAATAAACCAACCAACAAACAATTTTTATCCCCACCTTGTTGAGCGCTCAGATAAAGAATCAATACCCAAATCAGTTCAATTTTCGTGTGCTTCAACCAGCGTAGCCATCACGGGGAGGCCGCCTTCTTGCAGCCGTGCCCGTCCACCCAGATGGGTTAAATCCACCAAAAACCAAGCGGCCACGGCTTCAGCGCCTGCTTTTCTGATGAGGCGGACGGCAGCATCGGCCGTACCGCCTGTTGCCAACACATCGTCGGTAATGGCAACCCGCATGCCCCTACTTAGCTCATCGCGGTGCATTTCGAGTGTGGCCGACCCATATTCTAAGTCATATGATTCCGATAGCGTTTCGAGGGGGAGCTTACCTTTTTTACGCAACATCACGAGCGGTATGCCCAATTGCAGGGCAATCGGCACCGCCATCAAAAAACCACGACTTTCGACAGCGGCCAATGCTTGCGGACGAAAACCAGCCAGTCGACGAACGGCATCGTCGATTACGTCTCTTAACAAAGCGGGTTGCCGGAAAAAAGTTGTAATGTCTTTAAACATGACTCCGGGCTGGGGAAAGTCGGGCACCAGGCGAATGGCCTGCCGTACCCTATTTTCTAGTGTTTCCATTCAAATGTTCTTCATAAATCTCAATCCACGCATCCACAGTCATTTTCCCGGCTAAATCTTCGATTAACTCGAAGGGAATTTCCTCCGGCTTCGAAAATCGGATGCAGCTTTTTCCCATATCGAGCTTCTTACCCGCACATTTTTGGGCCCACTCAGACAGGAACCAATCCATCAAGGGCTGGTGCGCGTAGATGCCCATGTGGTATAGGGCCAAAAACTTCTTTTGAGCAGCCAGGCTGATGAAGGGCAGGGGTTCAACGGGCTTGCAATGATAGCCGGCAGGATAAATATGATGTGGCACCACAAAGGCGGGCATACCATAGCTTATACCTTCCACAAAACCTGTTGGGATGTGTGTACTGATAGCTATTCTCAATCGATGAAAACCGGAGCGCCAGGGTTCCTGCAATTGATTAGAATAGGCGTCAACCTCGGGTGATGTTTCGGTCATTTTTGGTTGTTCAAGATTGCCGCCACAAACTTACCTATTAAAACTTATTAAAAATTTCACAGCCTCAAGGTGGTGAAAAACGAGAGGTGCCAATATATTATGTATATATATTTATATATATACAATATATGGCAAGTATTATTTAGTAATAAAAATAACAACACAAATAAATTAAAATTACAAAAAACAAGGTTGTTGGGACTTGACAAGCGGTGTTTCATAATAGTAGTTTTGCGGCTTCACCTTTAACCTAAATCCCAAAAACCATGGAAAACACCCTTCCCCCAAAAACCCTTCATTATTATCTGGTGGCCGATCGCAGCGGATCGATGAGCGATCAAATCGAGGAAGTTCGCGATGAAATCAACAAGCACCTCGTAGAACTCGCTTCGGATTCGAAGGAATCCAACACGCATGTCCGCCTGCACCTTCTTGTGTTCAACAGCCAGCTCGATTGGATTTTCACGGGCCAGAGTATTGATCAGGTGATGCCCCTCACACCCCAGCAATATTATGCGAAGGGAAAAACCGCCCTGTTTGATGCAGCGGGTCAAGCCATAGAATGGGCATCAAACTCTTGCCCCAATCAACTCGATCCTGAGAAGGAAGAGGTGGTGATTATGATCTTTTCTGATGGACAGGAAAATTCTTCAAGAAAGTTCAATGGAGAACAATTCACCCAACTGGTAGAGCGCCACCAAGACAGGATTGGCTGGACAATAGCCTTCAGTGGATGCGACCTGCGAGGCTTGAGTCAACTGAGAAATGCAAAATGGCGCGATGACCGGATGCTTTCTTATTCAATAGATGAAAAATCGGCGGCTATGCGTGATCTGGCCTACACTGTATCCGAAAGAACGAAGAAACGCGAGAGTTTCTATCGAATGGCATACGAAAAAAGGGACGTTCCTCATGATTCCAAAAAACCCGGCGATGACCTAGACAAAAAGTAAAAGCGGTGGCTCAATTTGGCACGGATCAGGCTGATTGAAAAGCAATACAAGGGCTGGGGCACTTCATCTGACTGCTGCGGCATAAACTCGTTTGCCGCGCGACCAGGTTCCGAGTACCCTGGCCCTAAAAATTTCCTGATAGGAAGCACTCATAAGGTCAGTATCAAGCCAGACCAAGTCGGCGTTCATGCCCGGTAAAAGCCGCCCGCGTTCATCTTCTTCGAAAGCAGCCCGAGCCGCCCAGTCTGTCATCCCCCTGAGGGCCTGCCGCCGGGTGAGTGCCTGATTGGGAAGAAATCCTCCCTTCGGGAATCCCAAAGAATCGGTGCGGAAAACAGCGGATAAGAAGGTTTTGAGCGGACTAATCTCTTCGACCGGGAAATCGGTACCCAGGGGCAGCCAGCCATTCAGCGACAGTAGATCGCGGTAGGCATAGGCATGAGGCAGGCGTTCAGGACCGAGTCGTTCATTGGCCCAATACATATCGCTGGTAGCGTGGGTGGGCTGAACCGAAGGCACAACCCCTACAGAACGAAAAACGGTGCGATCATCGGGATGTACGACCTGGGCGTGTTCGATGCGCCAACGGGCAGAAGATGGCTTCGTGCCAGTCGACTGTGCATAATCTAATAGGCTGGTGCGGTAGAGCTGAAGGACAGCCCGGTTTGCTGCATCACCAATGCAATGGGTATTCATTTGGTAGCCCGCCCGGGCCAATAAAGGTGCATAATAGGCAAGGGTATCTGGTGAAGTCACCCAGAGCCCTACATGTCCTTCTCGGTCGTGGTACGGCTCCAAAAGACGCGCTCCCCGCGAACCGAGGGCCCCATCCGCGAAAAATTTGAAGCTGCGGATGTGTAGTTGTAATCCTCGATACGGGGGGCGCGATAAATACCGGTCCAGTTGGTCGGGGGTTGCGCTCACCATGGCATAGACCCCCATACTCAATTGTTTCTCTTGCTCGAGACTACGAAGGGCCTCCAGTTGCTGCTCATCGAGCCCGGCGTCATGAACGCTGGTGAGCCCAACCGCATGACAGGCCTTTTGCGCCGCCAGAATGGCATTTTTCCAGGATGCAACGCTCGGCTTTGGGATGCGGGCCTGAATTAGATCCGCCGCATTGTCGATGAGCACGCCGGAAAGCGAGCCATCACCCCGCCTTAAGGCTTCACCGCCAGAATGATGCGGGCTTCCACCCTGCGCAGCATCCCTGTTGTGCCAATCAACCCCGCCATTTCTGCCTTCCTTGGCCATCTTGGAGGCGGTTCTCCCTATGAAGCGCTGGCCAATCACCTCAAACTGTGTCATGCGCAGAGCGCGTTCATTGACCACCACGGCGTGTCCATCAACACGCGACAGCAGTACGGGTCGATGGGAAAAAAGGCTATCGAGCAGTGTTCGATCAGGGAATTCCTCAATAGCCCAATCGTTTTGGTCCCAACCCCTTCCAATCAGCCAACTCGTGTCACTGGGATTGTTTCGGTAGGGCATCAGTCGTCCCACAACCTCATCCCACGAACGAGTTCCACGCAAATCAACTTCGCCCAGACTCTTTCCGTAGCCCACAAAATGACAATGAGCATCGATAAAACCAGGATACAGAAAGCCGCCTTTTAAATCCACACTATCCTTGAACCGATATCGGATCAGGAGTGTGCGAAGATCCCCCGCATCCACTATCCGTCCTTCGGTAACGGCCAAGGCCTGAGTTTGGGAGAAAGCCGAATCCAGGAGGTAGACCGTACCGTTGAAATAGAGGCAATCGACCTCCATTTTATCGCGACAACCCAGCAGATACAGGGTGGATACCAGCAAAAACGTCCGAATAATGCGTCCCATCACTCTATCATCCTATTTAAAGGTGATGATTTCTGTGCTGTAGGGTGCCACGGTCGTCACCAGCGTTTGCTCGTCGGCCATCGCCAGCGGGTTACCCAAGTTGCCCATGATTTCATCGCGGCGGAAATGCGCGGGCACGGGGATGCGAAACGTTTGTTCTTCCGCGCTTCGGTTGATGCAAACCACGGCGCCTTCTCCAAAATAGTTGCGTATGAACGCCAATCGGTTATCGTCCGTTTCAAAGAGCTCGGTTTCTCCATAGGTGAGGGCCATGCTTTTGCCACGCAAGCGGTAGAGGGTCGAAACATGAAGACGGGTGCGCATCTCCTGATCAGACAGGTCGGTGAAACGCATAGGACGGCGGTTGTCGGGATCGCCCGCGCCGGGCATGCCAATATCGTCGCCGTAGTAGACCACCGGTACCCCCGGAATGCTGGTGATGAACGAAAGCAGTTGCCTGAGTCTTGGGTACCCGAGGGTGTCTTTGATCTGAATGTCGCGACCCCAGCCGGCCGCGCGGTCGTCTTCATCGAAGCGCAGCGCACCAGAGGCGTAGGAAATAAAGCGAGCGAGGTCGTGGTTGCCTGATATGTTGCCCATTAAATGGTGGTGGCCGTAGTAGCGCATGCTTTCATCGAGCGACGACCATAAGCGGCTGAGCGGTTGCTGGTCGTTGGCCAGCATACTCCGCGCGTCGAAGTAGAGGTTAAAATCGAACTGCGCGTCAATCATGCCGCTACCTATGTACTGACCAATCAGCTCGCGGCTCCCGAATGTTTCACCGATTTGGTAGAGTGGCCGGCCGCGTGACTTAACGACCCGTGTTTTGAGTTTGTGGGACAGCCGGCGCCAGAAATCCTCTGGGATGTGCTTGGTGGCGTCGTGCCGGAAGCCGTCGAAATCGTATTGGGTCATCCAGTAGAGGGCGCTGTCGCTCATGGCTTCGGCCACCTCAGGACGTTCCAGGTCGAGGCTAGGCATAAACGTATCAAACCAAGTCGTGAGGCGGTGTTCGTCCCATATTCTGATGTTCTTGCGCCCATCCGGGAGGTCGAGTGGTGTTTTCCAGTCGGGGTGCTGCTGCATGAGCGGGTGCTCTTGATGCACGTGGTTGGCTACATAGTCGAGCAAAACCCTGATGCCGTTGCGGTGGGCCACATCAATCAACTTTTTAAGTTCGGCTTCGGTACCCATGCGCGGGTCGACCTGCGATGAGGAAGTGGGCCAATAACCGTGGTAGCCCGAATAAAAACGGCGCGGTTCGGGCCATTCCTGGTAGGGCCCATCGGGGTTGCGACCAATCGGGGAAATCCAGATGGAATTCACACCCAGATCACGGAAGTAGCCACTTTCTATTCGGTTGATGATCCCCGCAATATCGCCTCCCCAATAATTCGCCCGAGGATGCACGCGCGGGTCGTTTACCGGTCGGTCGTTGGTGGAATCGCCATTAAAGAAGCGGTCCACAAATACAAAGTACATCCGTTGCTGGTGTATGTCTAATTGTCCGAGGCTATCCGTGTTCATCACTACTTTTCCTTTGTGTAGGGGTATGAGCAGGTCGTTCGACTCGCCCGATTCGTTGTGGGCATACACCCGCAGATGCGAGCGCTCACGGCCAGCAGCTTCCTTGGGGATGCTTAGCTGAATTACACCCGAGTCGCCCTTCTGTTGGTACGCATCAGGCAGCAGGTGATTTTCCCAAAAAACGAGCAATGTAGCCGGTGCGCGGTCGAGACCGATGAGCAGCTTGGCTTCAGGGTCATCCAGTGGGCGGATGGTACGCAAGCGTGGCAGTAGGTTGGGGTCGGTGGCCTTCACCTCCAGCAGTGAATTGAGTCCGCCCGCTCCATTGTCGCGTTGCAGCGGGTTTTCGGGGTCGAGCGTCCATTCGCCGTCGGCCACAAACTGATAGGGATAGAAGCCAGGATCGAGGTTTAAGTCGATCCGAAAGCTGCCCGCCACGGGCGACATAGGACTTTTCGAGGGGTTCCAGCCATTCATATCGCCAACGAAATAAACCGAATTCGGCCGGTCTTCTCGTGGGGTATAGCTCAGCACTACGGTTTGCTTGCGCGAGCGCCGAAGCAGGAGATCATAGCGCGACGATCCGCATTCCAAAGCCATTGTGGACAGTGTTGGGGTGATGCTATCGGGATGGAAGATCCACATTTGGCTGCTGTCGTTCGTCATTCGGGCGGTGAAACCTGCAGGAAGCGTCCAGCTGCTGAGTTTACTGGGCTCGTCGAGGTAGTCTGACAAAAACAACAGGGTACTATCGGCGTTCAGTTGCACAGGTGAAGCCAGTCCGGTGATGTGGTCGCCCGTAGGAATGGGTGTCATTCCCTTTTTGCACCCCGAAAGAAAGGGGGTTAAGAAGAGCAATAGGAACAGTGATCGCGAAAAAAATCGGGGCATCGCGTTGTGCAATAAGGGTTGAATACCAGAAAAAAAGTCCTTGTTTCTCACAAAAAATACAGTTTTTATAAGTTTAATGCCGTAATAATGAGGTCATACAGTTGGCCTGTGAAATTACCAAATCTATTCGGGTATTTTTGCGCCATGCGAATTCTACGCCTTTTGTTGGCCACAGCGACTGCCGTACTCTCGGGTACGATCGTGAACGGTGGGTTAGTAGCATTAGGTCATCGGCTAATTCCGCTACCCAATGGATTGTCTGGTGATAGCCCTGAGGCACTCGCTGCGGCGCTCCCCTTGATGGGTGTCGAGCATTTTCTCTTCCCTTTTCTAGCCCATGCCGGAGGCAGCCTGGCATCCGCTTTTTTAGCCACCGTGATCTCCCGCAACCGCCATTTCTGGTTTCCTGCCCTGTTTGGGGCGCTGTTTATGGCCGTAGGCATCTATATGGTCGTAATTCTGCCTGCTCCATTTTGGTTTGAGGCCGTGGATCTCGGATTGGCGTATATACCCATGGCATGGTTTGGTTATCGACTGGCTCTTCGGTCGATGCCGATTACTTCATAATTATGCCCTTCGAGTCCTACTTTTCTGAAGAAACCCTGCGGTGGATTGTCATTCCCCTGTTGATTTTCGTAGCCCGTTTAACCGATGTTACCATCGGCACACTGCGTCTCATTTTTACGGCGCGCGGATTTCGACAAATTGCCCCGGTTTTGGGCTTTTTTGAAGTCCTCATCTGGATTGTGGCCATGTCGCAAATCATGCGCTATGCCGATAATTGGCCGAGCTACCTCGCATGGGCCGGGGGATTTGCCGCGGGTAATTATACAGGACTCAAGATCGAGGAGCGGCTCGCATTGGGAAATCTCTTGCTCCGCGTCATCACCGCCCTGCCAGCCGATGATTTGATGGAGGCCCTGCGTGCGCGCGGCTTCGGAGTTACCCTACTGGGGGCGCGCGGGAGTCAGGGCGATGTTAGCGTTTTGTTTACCCTCATCAAAAGAAAAAACCTTTCGGATGCGCTGGCGCTTGTTCATGCTCACAATCCCCATGCTTTTTATACGATAGAAGATGTCCGCCATACTTCGGGGAACACCCGATAGCACGGGTCCTTTGGGGAACGCTCTAATGGCATCCCCCCGACCAACCACCAACCAAACAAAAGGACAGCATCCGTTGATGATTTACCGAAGCAGCCAGAAATAGCCGCTGCGACGCAACACGCGACGGAGGCGGTTATCATAGAATTGAAGCATATAGGTATACTGACCGTCGGTACACGGACTGCCGGCATAGGTTCCGTCCCACCCCTGTTCGGGTCGACCACTGCTGAAGATGCACGCCCCATAGCGGTCATAGACCTGAAAGAGGTAGCGCGTGCTGTCGGAGAAGAGTACGATGGGGCGAAATACGCGGTTTTCTGTCACAGTAGATGAAGGACGAAAAACATTAGGGATCTCGTAGCGGGTAGCGCAAAATTCCTCAACATCAAATGTATCAGACCGGGAGCAGCCGTTGGCGTTGATGATGCGGACGGAATAGCGTCCGGCGGTTTGTACCCTAAAAATAGGGTCGGTTGAGCCATTAGACCATAAATAGTTGACCCCCAACCCGGTCATATCAAACCAGAGATCCTGGCCCGGACAAATCGTCGTGTCGCGTAAAATATCACCTATGGCCAGCGGATCTTCGCGAATGATGATGGTGTCTGATCCCGTGCATGATCGGAGGAACACAGAAACCCAATAAACGCCGGGCGACCGCACACGCAATTGGCGACCACGGCTGCCATCGCTCCACAGGTAATTGGATCCCGGGGCACCCGCATCGAGCAAGATGCTGTCTCCCGAGCACAGAAGCACATCCGTCCCCAGGTCAACCGGAATGCCCACGGGGGTGTAGAATACAAAGACTGAGTCGAGAAATACACAGCCATGGCGCGATGCTTGGAGCAAATACCAACCAGGGAGGGTCACTGGAAGGTAGAATCCGGTATCAGGCAGAGGTGCCCAATTGCCTCCCACCCCTTGCCGGTAAGACCACCTGAAACTACCCGGATTGAGTGTTCCATGCAGGAAAGCAGTATCGCCAAAACAATAAACCAAGGTGTCGCGGCCGCCAAGGGGTAAGGAAACAACATCTCCGACCTGAAAATTGAGGTTCAGGAATTCAACATACACCGAGTCTGAACCGGCACAGGCGCCACCCTGGGCCGTAACCTTATACCAGCCCGTTTGCCAAACCGCACGAGGGAATGAACTTCCAGGAATGACCTGCCAGGGGCCGCCGGGCTGCCCTGTGTACCAAACATATCCCCCTGCCAAAACATTCGTGCGCAACAGAGCGGTGTCGCCCCCACAATAAAACAGGGAATCGCGCCCGCCCAGGGCCAACGAATTACTGTCGCCCAACTGAAGAACGACATTCGAGAACTGTAAAAAAAGTGAGTCTGAGCCGCGGCAACCGTCTTTGTCGGTCAGAAAGCGGTACCAGCCCGGATTGGTGGTGGCATAGGTTTGGGAAGAACCCATGGTAATCCAAGGACCACCCGGCTGCCCCGCTTGCCATCGGTAGCGTGCCGGAGGCAGCACATCAGAGGTAAGGCGCGCTGTGTCGCCCACACAATAGGTTAAGGTATCAATCCGGATGCCCTGAGCTACCGAATAGGCGTCGCCGATCAAGATAGGTAGAAAGTCGAAGGTCACAAAAACAGAATCGATGGCTGTGCAAGGAATGCCCGAAACCGTGAGGCGATACCAGCCCGCTGCGGTGGTTTGCAACTGAGCGGTGGTATTGGGAAGCGACTGCCAGGTGCCACCGGGTTGGCGAAAAGACCAGATAAAACTGCCTCCGGGGGCGCGGCTGATTAGGGTAGCTGTGTCGCCCAGGCAGTAATAGAGGGTGTCGGCCCCGCCCGAGTTTAGGGTAGCGGCATTGCCTAATGCCAGATCGAGGGTATCGCTCACCCGAATGATACGGGTTGCAGTATCGCTTCGGCCACAGCCAAATCCCGCCACCAGGCGCACCGTATAATTTCCCGGCGTGGCAAAACTGTGTTGCGGGTCGCGGAGGGTACTGCTGTTCAGGGCGCCGCTGGCTGGATCCCCAAAACTCCATGAAAACGAGGTGGCGTGGAACAGGCTCGAATCAAAAAACTGAACGGGGTAAGCGTAACACAAAACATTACTAACAAAATGGGCACGAAAGGGAAGGCTAAACGACTCCTCAGAGAAATTGGGCAGGCCTTTTCGGGTGGTGCCACCTATGGGTCCCACCAAACTATCTGTGTAGGCATAGAAAGGTGTGTTGGGCGACTGCAGGGCGTGGAGGTAGTCGGTAAAGGTCTGCGACAAATAGATCCGGCCATCGGGCCCATTTTGAAGGGCATTGTAGCCCCGCGAACCGGCTTGCCAAGCCTGACGAATCACAGAAGCGGGGGGGACGGGCAGTCGCGACATCAAATCGAATGCGCGTAGGTGGTTGAAAAGTCCCGCCACCCCGTTTTCTATACTGTCACGAGCCCCCGCCACGAATAACTTGGCATTATCGGGCGAGAAGGCCACCCCATGTTCGCCCCCAAGAGCCGGTAGGGTGATGGGGTTGCTTAAAACACCGGTAGCGGGGTCAATGCGGAGGTATTCGATGAGGTTCGAAGCGTTTGGCCCACCCAAAACCAGCGCCATAGCCCGTCCGTCGGGCGAGCACTTCAAATAGCCCCGCGATGCCGCAGCGGGAATGCCCGCGGTGAACGAGCTGTTGTGGGGCGATCCGATGGTTTGGGTAACCGGTAATCCAGGCCCGGCCGCGGTGAGGGGGATGCGCACAAACTCAGCAGAGCCGGCTTTATGCAACCAAATCCAGTAGTCGCGCCCCGAACAAGCTTTGGAGGCCGTCAACTTACCCGTGTAGCCCAATGCAGCCCCTAAAGAAGGGACAGGCAGGTTGCGGCCACCACCCACGACATCCCCCAAGCCTCCACGGAGCGACATATCCACCAGTGAATAACGCAAAGCCGTGGTGTCGCCAACAGCGGTGAGGTAGAACACAAACCATCGTTGACTCAAAGCAGGGTCGGGATGGGGAACCGCTAAAACGGGTTGGGAACGCGTTCGGTCGCCCAATAATCCCCCACCATTGGGCATGACTTGAGCATTTCTATCCCAAATACTGTCGCCCGAAGAGAAAAAAAGCAAATTCCCCGCGCTATCGGCCACAGAAACCGACGCTTCCTGCACGAGCATCGGGGTGCTGCTGGCCGCCGGCGAAGCGGGCCCACCGCCATTTGGGAAGGTAACCCGGGCACCATACCCAAAGCACCATTGACGGGTTTGCTGACGCGAAGGCTGCGCTTTCAGCTGAACCGGAAGCAAGCATTGATGCCCCAACAGAACAAGGAGAGACAACAGAATAAACCGCGCGATCAAAGCGACAAAAGAACGCGATACCTCAAAAATAAACGGGGTCAAAATAAACGTGGAAAAAATCAACGAGGATGAACGATGCACGGAAAAAACCATAAGAAATAAGACAATCGAACGCGGCGAAAGTTTAAAAATGTGGAAATTCGGTCTACCCCATTCGGTCGATGATCGATGAGGTAGAAAATCCTGGTGTGAGGTCAACGGCAAGCACCCGACCCCCGGCAGCCAGAACGGCAGGCCCTCCAGCGATTTCCTCGGGGCGGTAATCCGCACCCTTCACCAGTACTTGGGGTAGCGATTCGGCTATGAGCAACTCGGGCGTTTCCTCATCGAAAAGGGTAACGAGCGAAACAACCCCCAAAGCAGCCATCACCAAAGCCCGAGAATCCTCATTTTGCAGGGGTCGGGAAGGGCCTTTGAGCTGCGCCACCGAACGGTCGGTGTTGAGGGCTACCACCAAATGATCGCCCAAATCAGCCGCGCGCGACAAATACTCCACATGGCCCTTGTGCAGCAGGTCGAAACACCCATTCGTGAAAACCACCGTTTTACCTTCCGATTTCCAAGCCCCAATCCGGCGCAAGAATTCGGAGCGGTCAACCACCTTCGAATGCAGCAGATCCAAAGCCCCCATCACGAAGCATTACTTTTGTTACGCGCCGCCGCCAAGATCAAAAATGAAATAAAGCCACCCACCACAAACAGCAGCGTTTGAGCGGCGTGCGTGAGCGTGGCATAGCTCAGCGCTTCAGAAGGCGAGATCCCCGTGGCAGGCAACATCAGCAAGGCCTTGCTCACCGCGGCATGGTAGGCACCAATACCACCCTGAACAGGCATCAAGAAACCAAGACTACCCGCAACAAGCACCAAGAAGGCCTCGGATACGCCCAAGGCCTGCGTACTTTCGAAGGCAAACAAGCAAAAATAAGACATCAAAAAATAGCCCAGCCAAATGCCCAAAGTAGATAACCAGAAACGACCGGGATGAGATAGACTGCGAATCGACCGCAGGCCCAGCCATAAACCCCGCAACAAACCCAGGAATTTTCGCCCCTTCTCCCCCCCGCTCAACCGCTCTAGCCAAAAGCGGCGATTGCGCCAGAGCAGGTAGGCCATCAACCCAAAGCCCAGACCGGTCAATACCAAAACCCAAAGGGTAGACCCGCCTCCAAGACGCATCAATAGGCGTTGAGCCGGGCCCAAAAGCAAAGACGAATACAGCAGGAGGGTCATCACCACCACCAGCAACAACACGAGTACATCCACTGCACGTTCCACAATCACCGTACCGATCAAACTATTCATCGGCAGCCCCGATTTGCGTGATAATGCACCGCAACGAGCCACTTCGCCCACCCTGGGCAGGGCCAGATTCGCCAAATAGCCCACCATAACCGAGTGATAGGCATCGACGGTGGCCGGTTTCGGTCCAACCGCACCCGCCAGAAGCGTCCACCGATAGCCCCTGAGCGCATGAGCCAAAAGCCCCGCCAGGCTCGACAAGCCAATCCATCCAAAGCGTGCCCGCTTCAACGTGTGCAACATTTCATCCCAGTCTTGACCCTGAAACACCCAATACAAAATTACAGATCCCAGCAGAAGTGAAACGGCAAATTGCAGCCATTGTCGGGCCGTAACCAACATCACTTAGGGGGTGAGCCGATTGTTGGAATCCGGGAAAATCAAGGCAGGAACATGCGATTGTGCCTCCTCTGTCGTCATCCAGGCGTAAGCAATCACGATCAGGATATCCCCCACGGCCACCTTACGGGCGGCTGGGCCGTTGAGGCAAATGACCCCACTCGACCGAGCGCCTTTGATGACATAGGTCTCCAGGCGTTCGCCGTTGTTGATGTTCACCACCTGCACTTTTTCATTCTCCATCAAGCCGGCGGCATCCATCAAATCCACATCGATGGTAATACTGCCCACATAGTGCAATTCGGCCTGGGTGACCCGCACCCGGTGGATTTTGGATTTAACGAGGTTTACAAGCATAAAAGAGCATTCGGCGCAAGGCGCAAAATTAGGGAAAGACAACCGTATTGTCTATCAACCGCACTCCTTCGATCCACACCGCCGCAAAAATGCGCACCGACGAGTGGTTCCCCCATTCCTGCACCGCAGCGAGGGTATTAGAATCGGCCAATTGGATGTATTCAACACGAAACTCGGGCACTTCGGCGAGCATGAAGGCAATTTTCTGTACCGTTTCATCGGGCGATTCATGGGGCCAGCTCCTCCGTGCCTGTTGAAGGGCAGCGTAGATTTGCCGGGCTTTGAGGCGGCCTTCGTTCGATAATCGTTGGTTGCGTGAGCTCAGCGCAAGACCGCCCTCATCGCGGTGGGTAGTGCCCATGATGAGTTCGGGTATTTTATGCCAGGTAGGCTCATAAGGTTCAAATGGCTCATCAGCTCCACGAGCCATCCCCCCCGGGTTGTTGAACCCATCACCTGAAGGCCAGGATAAGGGGGATGACTGCCGCTGCCGTTCCCGCATCCGAAGTTGCTCATCCCGCAGCCGAATTTGGTTTTCCCGCAGCTGCCGGAGCAAGTCACGCACCACCAGGAACTGCTGGTAGTCCTTTTCCCCCAATAACAGATAGTCGGCCTGCACCAGGTGCAGCAGACGCTCCACCACTTGCCCGACCCCCGCAAAATGCCCAGGCCGCATGGCGCCCTCCATAACCTCTTCGAGTGCGCCAAAGGAAAAAGTCATGCAAGGGTGTTCGGGAGGATAAACCTCGTCGATTTCTGGTTGAAAAAGCGCATCGGCCAAGCCCTGTTCCGACAGCAAATGAAAGTCGCGAGCAGGGTTTCGGGGGTAGGCCTGCAAATCAGCAGGATCGTTGAACTGGGTGGGGTTCACGAAAATGCTGCACACAACGCGCACCTGCGGCAAATGCGCCGCCCGCTCCACCAAGGCCAAATGACCTTCATGCAGAGCGCCCATGGTGGGCACGAAAGCCACTTTAAAGCCCTCCTTCTGCCATGATTTTATGGCACTTTGTATTCCGTCTGCGTTATGAAAAATCAACACGCCGCAAAATCCGCACATTTTCCACATTTTCCACGCCTTGCCCTTGATTTTTTGTTCTTTTTTCGCTTGTTTTTTTATATTTTTGTCCTTTAATTTTTGAAACGGGTCGAGCATGAATAGGAAAACACGCATTTTGTTTGTGTCGCATGAAATGTTGCCTTATGTGCAGCTGTCAGAAATAGCCAAAGCAGCCTTAGAACTCCCAAAATCGATGCAAGAGCGCGGTATGGAGATTCGGGTGTTGACCCCCAGATACGGTTGCATCAGTGAAAGACGCCACCGCCTGCATGAAGTGGTACGCCTTTCAGGCATCAACATCACCGTGGGCGATAACGATTCACCCTTGCTCATTAAAGTGGCTTCCCTCCCAAACGTCCGCATGCAGGTATATTTCCTCGACAATGAGGACTACTTCCACCGCAAAAATGTGTTCCGCGACGATGATGGTTCGTTTTTCTGCGACAACCATGAGCGCATGATCTTCTTTAACAAGGGCGTGATGGAAACCGTAATGAAGCTCGGCTGGGCGCCTGACATCGTGCATTGCAGTGGATGGATGTGTGGTTTAATCCCCCTGTATATTCGGAAGTTCTACAAGCATACGGCCGTATTCCGCGAATCACGGGTAATTTTTTCTGCTTATGAATCGCAATTTCAAGAACGCCTACATAATGACTTTTTCGAAAAAGCTTTGATGGAAGATGTGGTGCAGGATGACTTTCATCCTTTCGGGCAACTCACCGATGCCGATCTGCAGCGGGGCGCTATTTCCTATGCCGATGCGGTGGTGTTGGCCAACGACAAAGTTCATCCCGACGTCATAAAAGCGGCCTACGACTCCGGTAAGCCCCTACTGAATGGCCATAACCAAGACCATTTAGCCGAATCGCACTTCGAGTTTTACCAGCAATTACTCGCCGAATTACCCGTCAGCGCATGACCCTGAGTGGTCGGAGCCAATCTCAAACGCTGAGCAAGGCCAACCAACCAAAGCAAGGCTGGCTGATGTCTTGGTTCAACGTTCTGGTCGTCCTCTGCTTGATGGTCTTGGGGGGATGCAAACAAGATGAGGGGCCCTTGGGGCTGAACCTGCTTCCCGCGGTAGATGGTGTGAATGTGTTCCTTTCAGACACCTTCCCGATCAGCATGCAGACCCTCAGGGAAGGAAAACTGGAGTCGCAACAGCCGCCGCGACTTGCAGCAGGTGAAATGCAAGATGAAGAAACGGGCAATGCGCGAGTGGGATTTGTAGCCCAACTGAGGCTCAATGCAGAGAACATAGACCTGGGCGACACGCTTTCTGGCGATTCGTTGGTGATGATCCTCAATTTATCGGGATTTTATGGCGATTCCAGCAGCCTCATGCGCATAAGGGTGTGGGAGATCACAGAGCCGCAGTCGGCTGACAGCATCTACTACCAGTGGCAGGCCCCCAGAACAAAGCCTGAACCGCTGGGCGACGTCTTGTATACCTTCTCCAGCAACGCCATCGCCGAGGTGAGTGAACCACAACCCAATGGGAGCGATTCGGTTTTCCGGTATGGCAACCAGATTCGAATTCCGCTTCGCCAAGAACTAATGAACCGGATACTGTCCGTTAGTGATAGTCCGGCTCTCGCCAACAACAACAATTTCCTCAATTTTTTCAATGGCATATACGTTACAGCCGAACGGGTTGATGCTGCTTCCAAAGGGTGCGTACTCTACTTTTTAGGCAGTTCGCTGCGTACAGGCTTCAATCTCTACTACCGAACCGCAGGCAAGCGCACGCGATTCGATATCACCATGAACAGCCAGTCGGCACGACGCAATGCATTTTTTAGTGATCCACGGGGCAGCCGGGCGGCAGCGGCTTTAAACCCCGACGCCCTCCAATTGCCCTATGCACAGGTGCAGGCAGGGGGCTACCTAAAGACTATCGTCCAATTTCCGGGCATTCGATCGCTCGGGGGTGGCCGGACCGTGGTGGTGAACAAGGCCCAACTGGTGTTTCCGGTGGCAGAAGGCAGCTACAGCTACCCCTTCACTGCTCCCGAACGCTTGTTTTTGGTAGTGGCCGACTCCACAGGCGGCAATTCCACCAACCTGATGCCCGATTTATTGGAACCCTACTACGGAGGCGAATGGCGCGATAGTTCCTACACCTTCATCATCAACCGCTATATGCAATCGCTTTTACAGGGCACCACCCCCGATCGAGGGCTCGTGTTGCTGCCAGGTAACGCCATCCACTCCCTCAATCGGGCGGTGTTGAATACCCAAAATGCGGCGGTTCGCCGGCCTAAGCTGATTTTACATTACACCTTGTTACCGCGTTAAAACTTCGGAAAATTTACCTATTTTTCGGTAGTATAGCTTTACGCAGCAATCACATCTAAGGCTTACTTTTGTCTTTGATTTTGAAAATCCGAGAATCAACTATTTTTTATCAATCAAACCGAATTGTATGTGCGGAATTGTAGCGTATGTAGGCGACCAGCAAGCGGCGCCCATTCTCATTAAAGGTTTAAAGCGCTTGGAATATCGTGGCTATGACAGTGCCGGCATCGCTTTATTAGACAGCAAGATGAACATAAAGGCCTATAAAAAGGCAGGAAAGGTAGCAGAATTAGAGCAGTTGCTCAAGGATTCCGACATAACAGGAAACATTGGTATTGGTCATACCCGTTGGGCCACCCACGGTGAGCCAAATGACATCAATGCCCACCCCCATTTCGGGCACAACCGCACGCTGGCACTGGTGCACAACGGCATCATTGAGAACTACTCCGCATTAAAAGTTCAGTTGACCGCTCAGGGACACGTCTTCAGCAGCGAGACCGATACCGAGGTGCTCACCCACCTGATCGAGTCGATATATGAAACGGAAGATGTGAATTTTGAGGAAGCCGTTCGCCTGGCATTGAATCAGGTGGTGGGCGCCTACGCTATTGTGGTGATCTCTAAAGAGGATCCCGAGACCATCGTGGCGGCCCGCAAAGGTTCACCCCTGGTCATTGGCATTGGTGTAAACGAATACTACCTGGCCTCTGACGCATCGCCCATCATTGAATATACCAAGAGTGTGGTGTACCTCAACGACAGCGAGGTGGCGGTCATCAAAAACCGGTCATTGTCGATCAAAACAGTGGCTAATGAAAATAAAAACGCCCATGTTCAGGAATTAAGTCTTCAGCTTGAGGCGATCGAAAAGGGCGGCTTCGAACATTTTATGCTGAAGGAAATCTACGAACAGCCTCGATCTATTTACGATTCCATGCGTGGACGGGTTACGGCGAATGGAGGACATCTGCACTTGGGGGGCTTGGCAGATCACCAGTTTCGACTCATGAACGCACGCCGCATCATCATTGTGGCCTGCGGCACCAGTTGGCATGCTGGACTGGTGGGTGAGTATCTGTTCGAAGAATTCATGCGCATACCCACAGAGGTGGAATACGCATCGGAATTCCGCTACCGCAACCCCCTCATTTTCCCTGGAGATGTGGTGATTGCCATTTCTCAATCGGGCGAAACCGCCGATACGCT
>SYHW01000047.1 GCA_005799065.1 Bacteroidota bacterium | reverse complement strand
CTCGTATGAATCTGGGTCAGATTTATGAGTCGGTGTTGGCTTGGGCAGGAAAAGAATTGGGCGTAAAATTTGCTACACCTATTTTTGATGGCGCGAGTTATGAAGAGGTGCGCGATTTCACCTTGAAGGCCGGAATCCCGGAGCTCGGCAGCACACGCTTGCGCGACGGTCAAACGGGTCGCTATTTCGATCAGCCAACGACAGTAGGAGTTATTTACATGTTGAAATTGGGCCATATGGTCGACGATAAGATGCACGCTCGCTCTATTGGTCCTTATTCTCTCATTACCCAGCAGCCGCTGGGCGGTAAGGCGCAATTTGGTGGACAGCGTTTTGGTGAAATGGAAGTTTGGGCATTGGAGGCCTTTGGTGCCGCCAACATCTTGCAAGAGATCCTCACGGTGAAGTCGGATGATATTGTAGGGCGTGCTAAGGCCTACGAGTCGATTGTGAAGGGCGACAACCTGGCGGTACCGGGCATCCCGGAATCGTTCAACGTTTTGTTGCATGAGTTGCGTGGATTGTGTCTCGAGGTTAAGTTAGACTAATAAAAAGAATCACATGTCATTTCAGAAAGAACCTAAGATTAAAAGCAATTTCACCCGAATCACCATCAGCCTCGCTTCGCCTGAGACGATTTTGAATCGCTCTAAAGGGGAGGTTACAAAGCCAGAAACCATCAATTACAGGAGTTATAAGCCTGAGATGGGTGGATTGTTTTGTGAGCGCATTTTCGGTCCGGTTAAGGATTTCGAATGTCACTGTGGCAAATACAAGCGGATACGCTACAAGAACATCGTGTGTGACCGTTGTGGTGTTGAGGTAACCGAGAAAAAGGTGCGTCGTGAAAACATGGGACACATTAAACTTGTGGTGCCTGTCGCACACATTTGGTATTTTAAGTCGTTACCGAATAAAATCGGATATCTCTTGGGTTTGGCGGGTAAGAAACTGGATTCGATCATTTATTATGAGCGGTATGTAGTGATCCAGCCGGGTATCAAAGAAGCGGATGGTGTTCGCAATATGGATCTGCTGACCGAAGATGAATACTTGGCGATCTTGGATACCCTGCCGCGCGAAAATCAGTATTTGGATGAGAAGGATCCAAATAAATTTATCGCGAAGATGGGTGCTGAGGCCTTGCAAGATTTGTTAAGCCGCATCAATTTAGATGAGTTGTCTTTTCAATTGCGCAATCAAGCAGCTACCGAAACCTCTCAGCAGAGAAAAAGTGAAGCCTTAAAGCGGTTGAAAATTGTTGAGGCCTTCCGTGGCTCAAATCGGGAAGGTTTGGAAAATCGTCCGGAATGGATGATTGTACGCATGGTGCCCGTAATTCCACCCGAATTGCGTCCACTCGTGCCCTTGGAGGGTGGTCGTTTCGCCACTTCCGATCTAAATGATCTGTACCGTCGCGTCATTATTCGCAACAACCGTTTGAAGCGATTAATTGAAATCAAGGCTCCGGACGTGATTTTGAGAAATGAAAAGCGGATGCTTCAGGAATCTGTCGATTCGCTTTTTGATAACAGTAGAAAGGTTAATGCCGTTAAGGCCGATGGAAACCGTGCGTTGAAGTCGCTTAGTGATATGTTGAAGGGTAAGCAGGGGCGATTCCGTCAAAACCTTTTGGGAAAGCGTGTTGATTATTCCGGTCGTTCGGTGATTGTCGTTGGCCCGAATCTCAAATTGCATGAATGCGGCCTCCCTAAGGACATGGCTGCCGAATTGTTTAAGCCCTTTATCATCCGTAAGATGATTGAGCGCGGAATTGTGAAAACGGTTAAATCGGCCCGCAAAATTGTGGACCGCAAAGAAGCGGTGGTTTGGGATATTTTGGAGAATGTTATGAAGGGTCACCCGGTTCTTTTGAATCGTGCGCCAACATTACACCGTTTGGGCATACAGGCATTCCAACCTAAAATGGTGGAAGGCAAGGCCATTCAATTGCATCCTTTGGTATGTACGGCCTTCAACGCTGACTTTGATGGTGACCAAATGGCCGTTCACGTGCCGTTGGGTAATGCTGCGGTTTTGGAAGCTCAAATTCTGATGTTGTCGTCGCACAACATCCTGAATCCAGCCAATGGCTCGCCAATTACCGTTCCATCTCAGGACATGGTTTTGGGTTTATATTACCTAACAAAAGGCCGGAAGAGCACAAAAGAACACAAGGTTCGTGGTGAGGGATTGGTGTTTTACTCCGCCGAAGAGGCACTCATCGCTTATAATGAGGGCAGAGCCGATCTGCATGCTTGGGTGAAGGTTCGTGTACCAGTGCGAAACGCACAAGATGGAACATTACACACCCAATTGGTAGAAACTACGGTGGGTCGAATCATGTTTTCAGAAGCAGCACCGAAGGAAATCGGGTTTGTTAATGAGCTGCTCACCAAGAAAAGTCTGCGTGATTTGATCGGACGGATTGTTCGATACACTGACATTCCGTCAACTGCTCGGTTCCTCGACGAAATCAAGGCAATCGGGTTCAAAATGGCATTTCAGGGTGGGTTGTCGTTTAATCTGAACGACGTCATGATCCCTGAGAACAAGACCCGTTTGTTGGATGAGGCGGCCAAGGAAGTGGCTGAGGTAACCCAAAGCTATAACATGGGCTTCATCACCAATAATGAACGTTATAACCAGGTTATTGATATTTGGACCCGCATCAACAGTCGAATTACGGACACCCTGATGAAGGAGATTTCTTCCGACAAGCAAGGTTTTAATTCGGTTTACATGATGTTGGACAGCGGGGCTCGTGGTTCGAAAGAGCAGATTCGTCAGCTTGGCGGTATGCGTGGTCTTATGGCCAAGCCTCAAAAGAGTGGTGGAGCGGGAGAAATTATCGAAAATCCAATCCTGTCCAACTTTAAGGAAGGCCTATCTGTATTGGAATACTTCATCTCTACCCACGGAGCGCGAAAGGGACTTGCAGATACTGCCTTGAAAACGGCCGATGCTGGATATCTGACACGACGCCTGCATGATGTCGCCCAGGATGTGGTGATTTCTGAGGTTGATTGTGGAACCCTAAGAGGATTGGAAATTTCCGCACTAAAAGACAATGAAGAAGTTGTTGAATCACTGCTTGAGCGAATCGTGGGCCGGGTTGTATTGAACGATTTGTATCACCCCATCACCAAAGAACTCATTGTTGCGGCGGGTGTGGAAATTACTGAAGATATTGCAGCAGTGATTGATGCATCGCCGATAGATACGGTTGAAATCAGGTCAGTTCTCACTTGTGCGGCAAAAACCGGTGTATGTGTGAAGTGTTATGGTCGAAATTTGGCCACCAACCGTCTGGTCCAAATGGGCGAGTCTGTAGGCGTCATTGCCGCCCAATCCATTGGTGAGCCTGGCACGCAGCTTACCCTGCGTACATTCCACGTGGGTGGTGTAGCGGGTAACATCGCCTCAGAGTCGCAGTTGTTGGCGAAGTTTGATGGTCGATTAGAATTTGATGAGGTTCGTCAGGTGACCCACAAAGGAGAGAATGCACCACGGCAAATTGTTGTATCCCGTTCGGGTGAAATGCGGATTGTAGATCCGCAAAGTGGACAGCCACTCATGACCAATGTTCTGCCATATGGTTCTGAATTGTTTGTGAAGGCCGGTGATTTGATCAAGAAAGGTGATAAGATTTGTGTCTGGGATCCATACAATGCTGTAATCATATCGGAATTCACCGGTATCGCTGATTTTGAGAATGTTATTGAGGGGATCACATTCCGTGAGGAGTCTGACGAACAGACGGGTCACAAAGAAAAGGTGATCATCGAAACCAAAGACAAATCGAAAAATCCGGCCATACGGATCCTTACCAAATCGGGCGACAACCAAAGGACCTATAATCTTCCCGTTGGCGCCCACATCGTAGTGAATGCGAATGAGATGATTGTGCCTGGCGTTATTTTGGCCAAAATTCCAAGATCTACCACAAAAACACGCGACATTACCGGAGGTCTTCCACGGGTAACTGAACTTTTTGAGGCTAGAAATCCATCGAATCCTGCTGTGGTTTCGGAAATTGATGGGATCACCACCTTCGGCGGTGTAAAGCGCGGCAATCGTGAAATTCAAGTCGAATCGCGCGATGGGCAACTGAAGAAATACCTCGTTCCTCTAAGCAAGCACATCTTAGTGCAAGACGGTGACTTCGTGAAAGCGGGAGACCCTCTTTCTGATGGTGCCATTACCCCTTCGAACATCCTTTCCATTAAGGGTCCAGGAGCAGTTCAGGAATACTTGGTAAACAACATTCAGGAAGTGTACCGTCTACAGGGTGTGAAGATCAACGACAAGCATTTTGAGGTAATTGTTCGTCAGATGATGCAAAAGGTTGTGATTGTGGATCCGGGCAATACGACATTCCTGGAGCAGGAAGTGGTCGACAAGATCGATTTTATGGAGGTGAACGATGAAATCTACGATAAGTATATCGTGATGGATGCGGGCGACTCTGCGCAATTCCGCGTAGGTCAACTGGCGCCGTTGGCACGTTTACGGGATGAGAATTCCTCGATGAAGCGTCGTGATCTACGTTTGATGGAATTCAGTAAGGCCCTACCTGCTACTTCGCATCCAATGCTTCAGGGGATCACCCGTGCTTCATTGGGTACCCGTAGTTTTGTTTCGGCAGCATCGTTCCAGGAAACGACCAAAGTGCTGAATGAAGCGGCGATTGCGGGTAAGGTTGATAATCTTTCAGGTTTGAAGGAAAACGTTATTGTAGGTCACCTCATTCCTGCGGGTACAGGTCTTCGTTCCTATGAGAAAATTGTGGTGAGCACGATGGAAGAACATGAAAAACTCATGGCCTCCAAAGCTCTTTTAATGGCTGAAGAAGAATAATTCATACAACATGGAAAATCAGGATCAAAACCAGATCAATATAGAGTTGACCGAGGATATGGCTGAGGGGGTGTACAGCAATTTGGCGATTATCACCCATTCACAAACTGAGTTTGTGGTTGATTTTGTTCGAATGATGCCAGGTGCCCCTAAGGCGCGGGTAAAATCGCGGATCATCCTCACCCCGCATCACGCCAAGCGCTTGCTTCACGCCCTGCACGACAACCTGGGTCGGTATGAACAATCCTTTGGAGTGATCGACGTTCATGAGAATCAGCCCGCGCTTCCGATGACATTCGGCGGGCCAACGGCACAAGCTTAGCGGTCCTCTTTCAGCTTGTTGTGAGCAATCATTCCGCTTAGAACAGCACCAGGAATGCCTTGCCCTGGGTACGTGCTGTCGCCGCATAAGTATAAGCCTGCGAAACCGGTCCTTGCGCCTTGCATTTTCCAGGGTGGGATATTTGTTTGTTGGGGGTAACCGCCTACAAACCCCCACTTTCTCCCGGTCCATTTTTCCCAAGACCGCGGTCCTGAGTGGTGTAAATAGTCGATTTGACTGCGATCTATTATTCCAGCTTGTTCTACTTCTTTCAAAATGGATTCGATTATGGTATCGAATGAGTCTACCCATAGATTTCCTGGATTAGGCCAATGTGTACTGATTGAAGCTGTTGCCCGGCCGGATGGTGCGCGCGAAGTATCCGTTTCTGGGTGTAATGAGACAAAAATGCTGCGACTTTCCAATCCGCTAAGGGGCGTTTGAAGGTGGATTTGGTGATGGATGCTCTGTGGGGAAGTCTTGGGTATGTACCCCATACCCAGTTGAAAGGCGCTGTAGAGTTGATCCGAAGTAAAGCAACGACGCGACAGTTGTTGGGTTTTGGGGTGTTGCTTTGGGAGGAGCTCCACCAGGTTATTGATCGGGATCGCTGAAACTATGGCGTCGAAGTGTTGCGCTTCGTGCCCTTTGTTTTCACATGTAATTCGCCATCCACGTTGTTCAGGAATGAGTTCAGATACCGCCTTTCGCAAAAAAATTTGTCCGCCTTTAAGCCGTATATAATCCGCCATCTTATCGACTAAAGTCGACATTCCGCCATTCAAATAGTAATTGCCGAAAAGGGTGTAGGCCAGGGCCGTGCATCCGAAAGCCCCATTGACTCCTTTGTGCGTGTTTTGTGCAGTGATCAGCAACTGTTCGTCGATGAAACGTATGAAATGCCGGTTGTTGTGCAGGTTGTGGCGACGCAACAGCGCATACATACCGTTCAACACGGGCGGAAAAAGAGCCAAGTGCCGCACTTGAACCCTGCGTGCCATGCCGTAGAGATCAGTCAGATTTTGTGGGGGGAAAGTTAATTGCCGGGTAGAAACCGCCCAAACCTGCTCGGCAACCCGCATGCACTCCTGCCAAAAACCTGCCTGATTGCGGGGACCGAAGTGCATTTCTGCCTCTTGAATCCAATGTTCCAAATTATTGTAGCGGTTAATGACCGCCCCGTCCATGTGCACCTGCATCGGAAGTTCCAGACGCTCAGCTTCGAGTTCGATGCCGAGCGAATGCAACAAAACAGCGAGCGGCATACCTTGATCGAGCCCTACCAATGTAGTGGCGCCCGTTTCGAAGCGGTAGCCTTTTCGGGTATATGTACTGCTGCATCCACCGGTCATCCAATTTCGTTCGAAGATCGTGACCTCCGCGCCATCACGGGCGAGCAGTGCAGCGGCTGAAAGGCCAGCCATTCCGGCGCCAATCACCGCTACCTTCAAGCCACTGATTTGAGATTCATGATGTCTGGGATGGACTAGATATTTGAAAAGCTGAAGCATAAGAAAGGCCTATCGGGTGTATTTTTGTACAAATAAGGAACACATGAAATCTATTTCTGTTCGCGATGCGCTTTTAATCAATGATGGTGAACTCAGGGAAGTGAACGTACACATTCAAGACGGTAAGATCTGGCACATCGACCCTATAGGACGCAAGCGGCCCGCCGATCAGGTGTTGTCGCTCCAAGGAGCATTCTTGATGCCGGGTGCCATCGACGACCAGGTTCATTTTCGCGAGCCCGGACTCACACATAAAGGCGAGCTCGCTACCGAATCATGGGCGGCAGTGGCAGGAGGCGTCACCAGCTATATGGAAATGCCCAATACCAAGCCAGCTGCCATCACCATAGAACGATTGGAACAGAAATATGCCCGTGCAGCAGAGGTTTCTCCAGCCAACTACACCTTTTACCTGGGCGCAACACCCGACAACCTAGAGGAATTGAAATCGGCCGATTACAGCCGGATTTGTGGTGTAAAGATTTTCATGGGTAGTTCAACAGGCGATTTGCTGGTGAATGAGGCTGACGCACTTGACGCCATTTTTAGCTCAGTAGGGGCGCTCATTGCCCTGCATTGCGAATCGGATCCCATGATCGCCGAACAGTTGAAACACTGGAAGGAACAACTGGGGGAGGACAGATTAACACCGGCGCATCATCCGAAGATCCGCACGCGGGAGGCCTGTTATGCCTCGAGTGCCCAGGCTGTTGAAATCGCGCGCAAATACGGATCACGGATCCATGTGCTGCACATCAGCACCAAAGAGGAGTTGGATCTATTCGATGCAGACCTACCTCTGGCTGAAAAGAGGATTACCGCAGAGGCCTGCGTGCACCACCTTTGGTTTGAAGAAGGCGACTACCCCCGCCTTGGAAATCGAATCAAGTGGAACCCAGCCATAAAAAGCTCAGAAGATAGGGCCGCGCTGCGTGGCGCATTAAACGATGGCCGAATAGATGTTGTCGCTACCGACCACGCCCCCCATACCCTTGAGGAAAAAGACCAGCCCTACCTATCGGCCCCCAGTGGTGGTCCTTTGGTGCAGCATTCGGTACCCATGATGTTTGATCTCGTTGAACAGGGGGTGTTGACCCACGCCCGATTGGTGGAGTTGATGTGCCATAACCCTGCGGTGTTGTTTAGGATCCCGGATCGGGGCTATGTACGTGAGGGTTTTCAAGCCGATCTGGCTGTGGTGCGTTCAAAGCCTAATGCAATTGCCCGTGAAGGCCTGTTGTACCGCTGCGGGTGGTCGCCTTTAGAGGGGAGTACCTTAGGCCATGTGGTAGAAAGTACCTTGGTGAATGGCCATCTTGTCTGGCACAACGGACAAAAAGGACGTTTTGTGGCCGGGCATCGCCTTCGTTTTACAAAAAGCTAGTTGAACCGTCGGTGGATGATGCATCGAAAAGCATTATAACTATTTTTGGGTGATCAACTCTAACTTATGATGAAAGCATACTTTTTACGCATTTTTTTCTTATTCACGGCTTGTTCGATATTCTCGACTCATCAACTACGGGCTCAGTACTGCGCGTCGCAATCCAATATTTCGATCGACGAACACATCACTAATGTGACTATGGGTACGTTGTCGAATGCTTCAGGCGGATCGAGCTACTCCGATTATACGGCTCAAAGTGCCACGGTCAACCCCGGTGGAAACCCACAGATTTCGGTCACCATCTATAATGGAGCGCCTCCTGGTGTCACTTGGAATGAATATGTATCAGTATTCATCGACTGGGATCAGAACCAGACGTTTGACACGCTAACAGAAATGTATTTGGTGGGGTCATGCAATACGAATGGGTGCGTTGTTTCTGGCAACATCAGCGTGCCGCCTACAGCGACACCTGGAACCACCCGTATGCGTGTGATTCTCCATTACAACGTATACCGTCGCGATCCTTGCGGGAATTATCAGTTCGGAGAAACGGAAGATTACGGCCTCATCGTTTTGCCCCTGGTAGGTCGCGACGTCGCCGCAACTGCGCTCTTATCGCCTGTTACCCCAGTTCTCGCCTCTACTTCAGTTCCCGTTACCATCCGCATAACCAATTTAGCAGCGGACCCCATCAGTACAGCAACTGTGGGATTTCGACTAAACGGGGGCGCTCCCACTACAGAAGTGTGGACGGGCAATTTGGCGTCAGGCCAGTCGGTCAATCACACCTTCAGCGGTTCGTTGCTGCTTCCGCCTTCTAGTCCGGCTCAAATCACGGTTTGGGCCACCAATGCCAATAATTTGGGGCCAGATATCAACCCGGGCAACGACACCTTGCGGGTGAGTCGCTGCTTGGCCCTACCGGGTGGGGTGTACCTCGTTGGCGGCAGTCCGCAGGCCACTTTCCCTACCCTCGACTCAGCCATTAGGGCCATCAGTTGCGGCGGTATTGCAGGTCCAGTGACGTTTTCCATCGAACCCGGTACCTATTATGGAAGTTATACCCTCAACAACATCCCCGGTTCCGGGGCTTCGTCCATCACTATCAGTAGCCAAACGGGTATTGCATCGAGTGTTGAGCTCCTACCCGATACTTTGGTGGTACCCCCAACCGGCAGGGTTTTGTTTAACATCAACCGCACGCCAGGGGTAATTTTGAGTAATCTGACCATGAGGATGCCGTTATCTACATCAGGGGTGGCAACAACCGGTATGTTGGTTTTGGCAGATCGTTCCTCATTTTTAAACGTTACAGGGTGCATCTTACAAGGCCCAGCATTAACTGGAGGTTTTTCCTTCGGTCAAATGGGCATTTCCGCCTTGAGGTCCGACACGGTGGTTATTTCAGGTAACACCTTTCAGCGGTTTAACACGGCTGTACAGATTTCAGATCCCTTGCCCGGCCGTCGGTATTTGTCGGGCTGTGCCCTGAGTTTCAATCAATTCAGCAATTATGAGGTTGTTTTCATTGCCCGAAATCATGCGGATTTGGTGGTTCAAGGAAATCAGTTGACCGATGCCGCGGTGTACACGAGAGCCATGCAAATTGATGTCGCAACTGGTCTTCGAATCGAATCAAATAAAGTGAACGGTAATCTGGGCAGCGCGGTGTTTACCATTCAGAATGCCAACGACAGCATCGGACACCCCAACCGCATTGTTAACAACGTGGTGAGTGGACGTTTTGCGGGTACGGGCTTCCAAAATCAGTATTCTGCATTAATCGTCAATGCCATTTCGGATACCACAACCTCGGCAGATCCGGTGGATCAGATTGAAGTGGTGCACAATACTTTTCATGTAGAGATGGCCGCTCCTTCGGCTTCTGGTGGTATGGTGAATTTTAATGGGATCAATTTCTTGCCCGTTCGTCCTTGGAGTCAGATCGACTTCCGCAATAACCAAATTACGGCCCGTGCTGAGAATGGTAATGCGCTTTCCACTGCCGTAGTTGCATTGAGTTTCGATGGAGATTCGACCTTGGCAGCGTTGAACAGCAATTTCAATAATTATTTGTTATCAGATCCTGCCAATGCCAACCCCGCCAATAATCTAATCTTCGACAACAACATTCCCCAGGGTTACGCGAATCTAGTCGCGTGGCGTACGGCCAGCGGAAAAGACCTGCAGTCGATTTCGGCTAGTCCGGTCTATGCAAGTTTGTCTAATCCGATCCCAACTTCTGCGGCGGTAAACAACCTCGGAACACCCGTTTCAAGTGTGACCTCTGACATCACAGGTGCTCCACGCAATGCGAGTACGCCCGACATGGGGGCCTATGAATTTACCCCCTCACCCAATGATTTGGGCGTGATAGGGATTAGTGGTGTGCAAAGCGGTTGCAGTTTGGGATCTGCCATCCCGGTACAGGTTAAAATCTTCAATTTTGGAACGGCCCCGCAATCGGTTTATTCAGTGGGCTACAGCATCAATGCAGGAACACCCGTCACTGAACCGGTGAATGTGAACATCAATCCAGGCGATACGCTCACCTATACCTTCTCTACCCCGGTTAATTTGAGCAATCCCGCTACCTATGATATTAAGGCGTTCAGCATCCTATCATCCGATGCACTCGTGGCCAACGACACCACTGCTCTTCTGGTGGTTAGTATTCCGACAGTGGGTGCTTCGGCTCTGCCCTATGAGGAGGATTTCGAAAACGGAAACGGAGGATGGACATCCGGCGGGGTGAATAGTTCATGGGCACTGGGTGCGCCTGCGGGCACCACCATAACCACTGCGGGTACGGGCACCCAGGCTTGGGTGACCAACCTTTCGGGCGACTACAACAACAATGAGCAGAGTTTCGTGGTTTCTCCTTGCTTTGATTTCAGCACGGTAGTCAATGCGGAGATCTCATTCGACCTGTATTTTATTACCGAGCCTAATTGGGACAAGGCTGCCCTCCAATATACCTTGAACAACGGTCAAACTTGGGTTCGCTTGGGTTCCTTAGGCAGTGGAATTAACTGGTATAACCAAGCCAACACGTTAGGGCCCTACACGGGGAATCCGGTTTGGTCGGGCACGCCTGGCAGTGGGGGATGGGTACGGGCTACTCATTCATTGTCGGTGTTGGATAGCCAACCTTCTGTTCGTTTTCGAATGGCTTTTTATTCGGATGGTTCAGCAGTCGATGAGGGGATTGGTTTCGACCGAGTCGTGATTCGTCGTCGCCTCGACCCAGTCATTCTGTCGGTCACTCGACCCAACGACTCTTGTGTCTCATCGCCACGAACCATTCGCGCGCAGGTTACCTTCAACAATCCGGTAGCCTCGGTTTCGCTGCGCCGAGACCTCAACAATTCGGGTGTATACACCACCCAGGCGATGACCTTGAATGCTGCTTCAGGCTTATGGGAAGCGACCATTCCAGCGGGTCAGCCCAATGTACCCGTTCGTTTTTTTGTGATTGCCACCGATAATACCCAATTGGCGGATACCTCAGATGTTTCGAGCTATGTCGACGATTACCTGCGCCCCAATGCGGGTGCCGATACATCAATCTACGTTTCGGGCACGGCTACATTGCGTGGAACTGGGGGTGGTTTCGACGCCTTCCTGGGTACGGGCACAATCACCAATACCAACACAACTTATCCGGCGCCCTATGGCGGATTCTACTGGGGTGCCCGCCACCAGTTCCTCATTCGGGCTTCTGAATTACAAGCGCTCAACATCGGCGCGCCGATTGTTTCGCTGGCCTTTGATGTGGTAGCCAATCAGGGAAGTCCCTTGGCAAATTTCGTTATTAAGATGGGCCACACCACCGCTACGGATTTGACTTCCTGGCAAAGTGGTACGTCGACCGTTTATTCCGTGCCCAGTTATTCAGACGTTCCAGGCTGGAATACCCACAATTTTCAGACACCCTTTCTGTGGAATGGCCAAAGTAACGTCGTGGTTGAAGTTTGCTTTCAGAACGGAGCGTACACCAATAACGCCATCCTGAATCAAACAGCCACTCCTTTCGTTTCTTCCTATTGGTATCGTGAGGATGGACAAGGGGTTTGCGCCAATACGGGCAGTTCGGGCTCTATTTCTCAACGTCCTAACATGCGCTTAAGAGGTGGTTATGCCTTTACCTGGAAGAATTTAACCACTGGGGCGGTTGTTTCGAGCACCCAGAATCCGGTTCAGGTGTCACCAATAACCACCACCGCCTATGAGTTTAGGTTGACCGATCGGGGATGTTCTCGAGCTGATACCGTGTTGGTGACTGTTCAACAACCACTACCCGATGTAGGTGTTTCGGCTATTGTTCAACCCACTACTTTCGCGGCTGGGCAACAGCAAACCATCAAGGTTGCCATCAAAAATTATTCCACGACAGGGGCCTCTGCCGTTAATTTTGATGTGGCATACCGGGTGAATGGCGTGGAAGTCAACTCAAATACGATATTTCGTCAAATTCCTCCGGGCGATACCATCCACCACACCTTCACGGCGCGCTATACGCCGCCATCAGGGGGTAACTATTTATTATGCGCTTATACCCGTTCCGCTGGAGATATCAACGCCCAAAATGACACCACCTGCCGATCATTTGTGGGTGTTGGTTTAGATCCTTTGGAAAGAGTAGATGTTCGACTCTACCCTGTACCGGCTTCCGACTACTTTTGGTTCGAGTTTCCCGAGCCCTTGAGCGCATCTCCCATTTTGTTGGTGACCGATGCCCTAGGTCGGCAGATTAGTGAAGAGCAGGTCTATGCGCCCCAGTATTCTGCGGGCTCTCAGTCCACCAACCTGCACCGTGTTCGGGTCGCTGAATGGCCAACAGGTATGTACCACTACCGTTATCTCGATGGCGGTCGAACGGCTACAGGATCCTTCCTGATTGCCCGATAAGTTTCGCTTGGCACCCCGCATTTGGTTTTTCCACTTCTGGGCTAAAGCCGTTTGTGCTTTGTTCTTTCGGGTGGTGCTGCGCAAGGGATTTGAATCTCAACAGATCCACGAGCAACCCTTGCGCCCTCGCTTGTATACACTGAACCACACCAATTCGTTTTTGGATCCGGTTTTGTTTGCTGTTCAGCGAAGGCAGCCCTTGTATTTTTTGGCGCGCGGCGATGTGCTTTATGGTTTTGCCGGGGGGATCCTCCCCCGTATATTTCCGTTGTTGCCCGTTTGGAGGAGGAGGGAGGGACAAGCGCAGCTGAAGGGTAATTATTCCACTTTCGAGCGTTGTTTCGAGGTTTGGAAGCAGGGCGGGGCGGTGGTGATCTTTTCGGAGGGATTGTGTGTGAATCGGGTGGGATTAAAACCACTCCTAAAGGGCACCGCACGATTGGTTTGGCAATCCTACGAAAGGGGAGTGGATTTGGAGGTGGTGCCTGTGGGGGTGTGCTACGAACATTTCAACGGCACGGGTAAGGGTGCAAGGGTATCTTTGGGTGCGCCATTGGAGTGGCGGAACTTTGCCCAGTGCGCATCATCGCCCGCCCACTTCTATCAATCATTTAATGGCGCCTTAGCCTCGGCCATGGCCGACTGCATGGTCGACCCTGAGGAAACAGGATCAGCGGCAAAGTTTTGGTCTGTTCTGCCCCCGCGGAGGGCATGGCAACGAATGGCCCGCTTGTTGTCGACTGTTCTTCATTTTCCCATCGCAGCTCCCGCACGCCTTCTGTCCAGGACGCTCACGCATGGAACGGTGCATTTCGACTCGGTTTATTTTGTGGTGCTGATGCTGGCCTACCCGTTTTCGCTTCTTTTGTTGCTCGTTGTGGGCATTGGTTTCTTTCCCGCTCATGCCTTGGCTGTTTGCTTATGTGTAGGACTTCTTCCTGTGATCGCCTGGATGGGTCGATAGAAGAATCCGCAGGGTAATTTGACTATTTTTGCGGAAATTGGACTCTATGAAAAAGATCGTTGTGGTGGGAGCGGGCACTATGGGCAATGGAATCGCCCATGTTTTTGCACAAAATGGCTATGATGTACGGCTCGTGGATGTGTCGGAAGCGGCCTTGCAAAAGGGTATGCAGACCATTGAGAAGAACCTGGCCCGCATGTTGGCCAAGGGCAGCATTACTGAGGCCGATCAGACCGCCACCTTGGCTCGGTTAACTACCCATTCTGCCATCGACAGCAGTTTATCGGATGCCGATTTGGTTGTGGAGGCCGCCACCGAGCGCGTCGAACTCAAACTTGATATTTTTCGGACGCTCGATGAATTGGTGTCGCCCGAGGCCATACTGGCAAGCAATACCTCATCCATTAGCATTGCTCAGATTGCCGCTGCTACGCGTTATCCAAAACGGGTCATAGGCATGCATTTTATGAATCCGGTGCCAGTGATGAAATTGGTGGAGATCATTAAGGGCTACAACACATCCGACGAAGTGGCGAAGCGTGTGCAGGACCTTTCTGTGGCTCTCGGTAAAATCCCTGTTTTGGTGCACGACTACCCCGGATTTGTGGCCAACCGCATTCTCATGCCCATGATCAACGAGGCAATCCAGAGTCTGTTTGAAGGGGTAGCTGGAGTTGAGGAAATTGATCAGGTCATGAAACTGGGGATGGCGCATCCCATGGGGCCCTTGCAGCTGGCCGATTTTATCGGCTTAGACGTATGCTTGGCTATTCTACGTGTACTGCAAAATGGACTGGGGCAACCCAAATACGCGCCATGTCCTTTGTTGGTGAACATGGTTACGGCCGGCCACCTCGGCGTAAAATCGGGCTCAGGCTTTTATGAATACACCCCAGGCAGCAAAGAAACCCGGGTTGCAGCCCGTTTTCTGAATTGAGGGCTTGATTTGAATCGCACCACCCGAGTCTAAGGTCTTCCGGGCCATTCGTTTTTTTAAATAAAACGAATGGCATCAGATAAAAAATGGAGAGACGAGGTCTAATCCTCCTGCCCGTCGGGCTTGGCTGGTTGCTCGTCGTCGGCTGTGGTCGGTTTGTTGGGTGCTGACTCTGGGTCTGAAGCAGGTGTTTCTGTGGCTTTGTCGGATGTGCTGATTTGTGTTACTTGAGGGGTCAGCTGCACAGGGCTTTGTGTGACGGTGGGAGTGCTCACTACCTTGGGTGCTGGGGCTGATCCGTCGAGCGGGGCGCCCACGGCGACATCACAGCGGTGACCGGGTTGGCCATGTGGTGGATTAATTTTTGGGGCTGGTCCGTTGGTCGCCACGGGTTGAGCTGATGGGTTCATCAACGGATTGCTTTGCGCGTTTCCGTTTGCTGCTGCCGCAGCGGTGGCCGAATCGGTGTAGGAGGGGCGGGGATAACTTACCGTGTCTGGATCGCTGCATGCAGAAAGACATCCAAAGCAAAAGAGAACGGAAAAAACTGAAACAATGGAGCGTAGTGTCATGGTTGAATGGGGTATTGTCTCGTCAAAAATACCCAAAAAATTCATCGATTCGCTCTGAACCGATCCTCGTCTGTTCATGCTTTCTATAAAATCCTGCAAAAGTGAGCAAGCAGGTGTGTTTTTTGCTGATCCGAAACCCGCTCTATGCCCTCGCTTGTGAGCCGATCGATGCGAACCCAGTTGCTTGCATGCAAAATTTGCCCATTGCCCAACACCAGTCCAACATGGGTAATGCGGTGATGATCGTTGGTAAAAAAAGCTAAGTCGCCTGCTTTCGACTGCTTGAGGTCGGTGTAGGTTTGTCCATTCTGGGCCTGCTGCCAGGCATCGCGGGGCAGGTTTATGCCATACACGGCAAATGCCTGTTGGATGAGTCCGGAGCAATCGATGCCCCAAATGGAGGTGCCGCCCCAGAGGTAGGGGGTGCCGAGGTATAAGCGTGCTGTATCGCAGACGCTTTGGGGTGTGGCAGGGAGCGGCGCACCGACATCACCTTCGAGGATGCTTGCGTTGGCTGCGGGTGCGCAGCCATGGCTCACCCAAAGGGTCTCGGCGCCTATGTGTAGGTGCGCCCACCTCGAACGAACGAACAAGGGCGCGGCTTCTGAGCTGCCGCCCTCATCTGGGCTAAGTTGACCGGCTCCCACCCATCCTTGGTAGCCATCGCGCTGGCTCGTACCATAAAACCAACCCGGTTTGGAATCGGTAACCAACACCTTTTGGTGCCAATGCCATTGGGTGGTTTGCTCAGCGCGTTCGCTGGGTTCTGATCGCACAGGGGCTAGGGCTACGGCCACTCGGTATTCGGCATGTTCGGCCAAATTCATGCGCAAATCTAATCATTCGGATGGCCCATGCCACAATTTCAGTATTTTCGACCTTCGCAAGCCTAATACATGTCTGAATTACCGGCCTCATCGTCACAAAATGCCAGCGAATCGGCGGCTAACCCTACCCCTGCGCCGGCTGGAGCAGGAATGATCCCCGGCATCGATCGTAAGTCAGCGCCTCCCACACACGCCACAACCGCGCCGGCCTTGTCGCTGCAGGCGGCCGACATCTACCAACAGCAGACATTGGTGTTGTCGCAGGTAAATTTCAGTGTGCAAGCCGGCGAATTCGTTTACCTGATCGGTAAAACCGGGGCGGGTAAAAGCAGTTTGCTGAAAACCCTCTACGGCGATCTTCCTCTGCAAAGAGGCGCCGGACAAGTAGGTGGTTTGTCGTTGGGCGGGCTCAAACCTGCCGATATCCCGGTTTTGCGCCGAAAGTTAGGCATCGTGTTTCAGGATTTTCAGCTGCTCTACGACCGAACGGTGTCAGAAAACCTACTTTTCGTGTTGCGGGCAACGGGTTGGACAGACCCCTCCAAAATGAAGCAACGATCTGCCGAAGTATTGAAATTGGTTGGACTATCCACCAAGGATTTTAAAATGCCCCATGAGTTGTCGGGCGGCGAACAGCAACGGGTGGTGGTGGCACGGGCACTCCTGAATTACCCGACACTCGTGCTGGCGGATGAGCCCACGGGCAACCTCGATCCCGATACCTCATTGGAAATCATGGGACTGCTTACCCAAATAGCCCAGGAACAAGGCACCGCCGTCCTGATGGCGACGCACGACTACCTCATCATTGACCGCTTCCCAGCCCGGTTATTGCGCTGTGAGGCCGGACAAGTCACGGATCTCGGGGCCATCCTCTTCTAGTGAAGGCTCCGGTGCTATGATTGAGCTGTCGGCTTTGATTCCTGTGTGGCGCAGCCGTCCCATCAAGCTGCTTCAGGCATTGTGGGCAGAAGCCGAATCCCTTGAATTCAAAATCGAGATTTGGGTGTGCGACGACTCGGCTGATCCGGCCTATTTCGACTGGCACGACCTTTTTCGGGCGCACCCAGGCATCCATATTCTGACATTTTCTGAAAATTTAGGCAGAAGTAGGGCGCGAAACACGCTTTTGGCCCAGGCCAACGGGCGTTGGGTGTTGTGGCTCGACGGCGATCTGGAAATACCGCCGGGATTTCTTAAACCCTATCAAGAAATTGTGGCGCGCAACGGAGGCGAGCCTTCAGAACACGGGCCGGTATACTGTGGGGGAATAAGGGTCGAACCCCATTCGGCACTCGATGGGGGGGTTAATGAGGGGAATGTTCGGCCCGAAGACCGCCTGCGCTATCGATACGCGGTGCAGGTTGAGGGCGCCTCAGCCGCCGAACGCCAGAAGACGCCCTACCGTTGGGTACGTGCCGCGCATTGCCTGATGCCCACCCGTGCCGCCCGCTGCTTGTCGTTTCCCGAGTTTTTGCAGGGCTACGGACATGAGGATACGCATTGGGCCTTTCAAATTCAATCTAAGGGGATGAAGGTGCACCATTGGGATCATCCGGTGGAGCATAAAGGAATCGACACCGATGCCGTTTTTTTGGATAAATCGCTCCAGGCTGTTCAGAATTTGGCGCGTTTGTGGCGCTATGATCCGCTTTTTGCACGTTATGGCCGCGACATCCCCCTGATTCGCGCCCATGACCTCATACAATCGACTGGTTTGATGTTTTTCCTCGCTCTCGGCTCTTCTTGGTTGGAAAGGCGACTCCTGAAACCAAAAAGCATCTCTTTGCGGTTTTTTGGCTTGATGAAACTCATTTGGTTTGACCGTGCCCTGCGTTGGGCACAGCCATGGGAAAACCGTTGAAAGCCGATTGAATCAGGTAGTTCTCTGGTAAATGGTCACACCGTAGCGATTGATGTGTTCCTTCAGGTCGGCATGTTCTAAGGTGTTGTAATGAACAAGATCGAGGTAATAGGGGATTGGTAAGTCGTCGTTTAGCAGTCTGCTGAGTGCAGACAGGGTCTTTAGGTGCAGTTTTCTCCCAAAATGGCTGGGTCTATATCACTACCGTTGCGCGGCCAGCCCAAAGCCCGACTGCCGAAGAGTATGGCCTTTTCGATAGAGGGTTCCTGGGAAAGAGCTGCTAAGATGAATCCGTAGCTATTTTCAGCAATACCGTATCGATGATCAGGATTCCCCTTAACGAGAGGCTGGTTAGATTTCACGCTCAAGGTATTCATGAAGTTCTCTTAAAGCGGGATAATATAAATCGATAATCAATCGCAGCGCTGTTCTGAAATGCCTGTTTTATGGCGTCTTTTGGAAACTGGGTTGGCAATTCCTGCTCGTGTAAATAATCCTTGATGGTTTTCCAACCAAACTCGAAGGTGAATTCGAACATTTGGATTAGGCCTGCGCGCTCAAGTTCCGACCACTCAGACTGTTGAACGGCATTCGTCAACAACTGGTAGGCCATAATGACGTTCTGAAATCGTTGCTTCCAGCGAGCATCATGTGCATGCACTCTACTAGAGTAGTCAAAATTTCGACACAGCGCCGGAATGAGCTACGACGATACGGCCTCGCGGTATAAGGAAAGGAGGACGGGTTCGCAGGCGGCTTCCCAGGTCCAGCATTGAGCGGCTAAGCGGCACTGATTGCACAGGTGGCTGTAGAGCCCGGGATCGTTCACTAAGCGGAGAATGGCCGCTGATACATTATCGGCATCGGCCCTATCGAGCAGGATAGCCACTTCAAATTGATTGTTGAACAGACGGTAGCTCTCGAAATTCATACCGATTTGGGGTATGCCTGCCTGCACAAAGTCGAAGAAGCGGTTGGCGAGGGAGTGTCGGTAGTTTAAACTGTCGCCGTCGAGCAGGTTGAAGCCAATGAAGGCTTCGCGGGTCAGTTCATGAAGCAAATCCGGATTTAGTGGACCAGTGAATCGCACACGGTCTTCTAGCTTTAGTTGTCGAACCCGCTCTTTAAGGTCATGGAGTATGTCGCCACCTCCGGCAATAACCAACGGCAAATCGTGCCGCGCCATCGTCTGAAGCAGGGTGGGAAGTCCACGCCCCACATTCACTGCCCCTTGGTAGAGGAGATAGCCCGAATGCCCGCCCACTGTGGATGCGCTTTGGGCGTGGGGCATGTTATAAACCAACCGCATACGCAGGCCGTGGCGTTGGGCATAGTATTCGGCAACGCCCGGGCTCACCGTGTAGCTGTATTGAATGCCGGGCAGGAACAGTTTTTCGATCAGTTGCCAAAACCCACGCACCCATGGCCTGTTTGAAAGTTCAGGCACCCCGGTGAACATTTCATGCGCATCCCAAATGAGGGGCTTTTGGCGCAGGAAGGCGGCGAGGCGTAGGGCCACAAGGGTATCGGTATCGACTGCTGTGAAGGCATCGACCGGGGCGCTGAGGGCCAGGAGGCCCAGTCTAATATTATACTCTGCGTAGAACAGGGGCCCTTTGTGGAACCACAAATTCAGCCGGCTTTGGGTGTATGGGCTGCTGAGCAGCGGTGGGCTGTGGGGTAGGCGGCGCCCAACCAAGTGAACCTGATAACCCGCCCGATGCAGGCTCAGCGCCGTTTTTTGCATGCGCTGGTCGGTGTTGAGGTCGGTGGTGACGGCCAGGAGCAGGCGTTTGTTCATAGGGTTAGGTAAACGTTCTCCTGTTCGTCGATCCGTAGGAGTCCTTCATCGGCCAAATATCGTATGCAATAGCGAATTTGGGCGGGGTGGCCCGGTTTGATCCCCTCAACGAGCTTTTTTAAGGTCGTAGGTGCCCCTTGGCAGGTTTGGTTGATTTGCTGGCGAATGGATGCAAAAAGCGCCGGATCGGGTCGTTCGTGGTGGTATTGGATGCAGACATCGCATTGCCCGCAGGGTGGCGATTCCTGTTCCCCGAAGTAATCGAGCAGAAGGGTGGCGCGGCAAACATCGGATTGTTCGGCGTAGCTGAGCATCGACTGCAGTTGCGCATGCTTGCGCTCTTTGAGTCGCGAATAGGACTCGGGGGGAAGGTGCAGATGAGACTCGGGAACCCGGTCGCGCAGCCAGACCAACAGGGGTTGATCGCTTCTTGGTATGTACTGCGCGATCTTTTTTCGTTTCAATTCTTCGAGACCGGCCCTCAGTTCGTCGGTGGCGATGCCGAGTTTGCGCCCAATAGCCACCTCATCGATCGCGGCATATTCGTCCATAATTCCGGTATAGCTGCGCAGCAATTGCTCCACCATGCGTCCCAAAACGGGGTTTGTGGCTCTAAATTCATCCAATTCACGCGCCGGACAGGTAAAGCGCAGTCGGGAGGGCACCAACAGACTGTCGTCGACCAGCAGGTATCCGGCTCTGTGCAGGATGTTGATGCTGTGGTGCACCACAGGGGGTTGGAGGTGGTGTTCGCGACAAAAATCGAGCAGTACAAAGGGTCGGCTCATTCCTTTTCCATCACCAATCCCTATGTTTTGCCAGATGCCCAGTTTGTGGTAGATGTCATAGATTGTTGCTCGCGGGGGGAAGCTGAGCCCGAGGCGTTTCTCTGCGAGTTTGCGGTCTGATGAATGATAGATCAGGATGCACTTCGATGCTTGTCCGTCGCGCCCGGCACGACCGGCCTCTTGAAAATAGGCCTCCGGACAGTCGGGTGGGCTCATATGCACCACCAGGCGAACGTCCGGCTTGTCGATGCCCATCCCAAAAGCGCTGGTGCAGGCCATGACCTTGATTTTGCCTTGGATCCAGGCATCTTGCTTCGACTGTCTGTCTTCGGCTGCGAGTCCGGCGTGGTAATAATCGGCCGATACCCCCGATTTACGCATAACTTCGGCCCACCTTTCTGTTTTTTTTCGGGTATCGGCATACACAATGGCGCTTCCTATCAGGTTTTGGGTCCACTTCAGAAGCCTCCCTGTTTGGTCTTCGGTATAATCGACGCTGTAGGTGAGGTTCGGCCGTCCAAATCCGGCTTGGAATAAGTTTCCCTTGGTCATGCCCAGCCGCTCCCGGATTTGGTCGACCACTTCGGGTGTGGCGGTAGCGGTGAGGGCCACTAAAGGGACTCCGGGTAGCTTTTCTCTGAGTTGGATGATTTTGAGGTATTCGGGACGAAAGTCATGCCCCCACTGGGCGATGCAATGGGCCTCATCAATGGCCAAAAGCTTTAGGCCCAGTCGATCGAGACGGGCGAGAAACACCGTAGTGCCCAATCGTTCGGGCGATACATACAGAAACCGGTAACTGCCTTTGGTGCATTCCTCGAGGAGGTGGTCGATTTCCCGTGCGGATAATCCGGAGTGCAGGGCTGTTGCCGCGATCCCTCGGCGCGTGAGTTGTTCTACCTGATCCTTCATCAGGGCGATGAGGGGGGTCACCACCAAACATAACCCATCGAGGATCAGAGCCGGTACCTGAAAACAGATGCTTTTCCCCCCGCCGGTAGGCAAAAGGGCTAGGGTGTCGTGGCCATCCAGTACCGATTCGATGATTTGGGCCTGCAGGGAGCGGAACGCGGTATGCCCCCAATACTGTTTGAGGACCTCATGGGCATCCACGCGTTTCATGCATCCAATTGGCCGTCGGTTAATTGAAGTGTACGGTCGGCCCGCGCCGCCAATTCCGGGTTGTGCGTCACGATCACGAATGTTTGGTCGTATTGTTCGCGAAGTGTGAAAAACAGATCATGGAGTTGGCGTGCATGCAGGGTGTCGAGGTTGCCCGATGGTTCATCGGCCAGCACCACCTTCGGGTGATTGATGAGGGCCCTGGCTACGGCAAATCGTTGCTGTTCACCCCCCGATAGCTGCGAAGGGCGATGCTCTGCTCGGGCACGGATGCCCATCAATTCAAACAACTCAAGCATATATGCATCAGTTTCGGGCGTACGCTGATCACCGATCAAAGCCGGGAGGAGCACATTTTCACGGGCCGAGAACTCGGGCAAAAGTTGGTGTTGCTGGTAAACGAAGCCTACATTTCGGTTTCTAAAACGACTCAATTCGCGGTCGGCCAGGCGCATGACATCGGTGTTGTCGTAAAAAACGCTGCCCTGATCGGGGCGGTCGACCGTGCCTAAAATGTGTAGGAGAGTGCTTTTACCGGCTCCAGAAGGCCCCACCACCGCCACGATTTCTCCTTTTTGGATGGATAAATTAATTCCCCTCAATACGGGCAATGCACCGTAATTTTTGATCAACCCAGTAGCCTGTATGAGTGGTGCATCAGACATCTAAACGGGCATAGCGGGCATTTTGCTCAATGAATTGGCGCCGTGGAGGCACCTCATCGCCCATAAGCATGCTGAAAGTGTAGTCTGCTTCTGCGGCACTTTCAATATTCACTTGGCGCAGAATACGGGTGTCGGGGTTCATGGTAGTAGACCACAACTGTTCGGCGTTCATCTCGCCCAGACCGTTGTAG
>SYHW01000006.1 GCA_005799065.1 Bacteroidota bacterium | reverse complement strand
CGGAACTTAGCATTTTTTACTGAACGACTAATTGTACGATTTTTCCTATCATCGTACTCCTGAGCTACAAGGTGAGCAATGAGTTCATCGGCAGTTAGATTTGCCAACGAGTGGTTTTCAATGGCCATCTGATAGGCCTTTTGCATCCCATAGAGCTTCATGCTTCGCATGTGCTCAATGGTTCTTTCGGTGTTGTTTGATTGTATCATATTGTTTGATTATTGGTAGTATTTGTTGCCTCTAATATTCACATGGCTAGGCGTTTGCTGCTCATCTGCAAGCGTTTCTGATTCAGGATCTAGTTCGTCCAGTTTCTTGGTTAGGATGTCCTCAATGACCCAATAGCTATAGTTTTGGTATTTATCTGCTCGCTGGCAAGCTCGTTGTATGCGTTCAGCCCCAACACGGGCTGCAAGGTTTAGTACCCCAAGACATGCCTTGTATCCCTGTTCTGGATGAGCTTTGCTATCCATGAGTTTTTCTACATATTGAGCAACGCTCGCTCCATATACCGCTGCTTTTGTGATAAAGAAATCTGGATTCCATTCACTCATGAACCGATGATTCGATGCTAAATGATTTTTATCCGTGGTATAACGAAGTCTCCTGTAATCCCTTGTGTGCTGTGCAATTGGCTCGTAATTGTGGTATACTGTGACCACCTCCGAAGTGTATACTATCCGCACTTGCTTGCCAATATATGTGAAGGGAACACTGTACAGATGCTTGTCTGGACTGAAGTTTACATGCCCATTTTTCATCACCGTTGCTTGGCGGCTTTGGTGTAATTCATACGCAAGCTCAGGCAGTGGTTTGAGTAAAGAACGCTCCATTTGTTCGAAGCGCTCTGAGCGACTTTCCTCTCCCTTGAACGATTTTCTATTTAGGGCATCTAACAATGGCACTATTGCCTTGTTTAGTTCATCCAGAGAGATGAATACCAATGGATCCAGCTCACTGAAGATGCGCTGATAGACCAAGTTGACCGCGCCCTCGACAAGTGCTTTGTCCTTTGGTTTGTAAGCACGCGTTGGAAGGATGGCCGTGCTGTTGTGATCTCCGAAGCTCTCAAATGCTTGATTCAATCTAGGCTCGTATTTGCTACTTTTGATTACTGAGGCCTTTAGATTATCAGTAACAATCGCAGCTGGACTACCACCCAGATATTCTAAGCAACGGCGGGTACAATCAACCAAATCTTCAGTGCTTTGGCTATAGCAGGCCCTCACATAAATGAGTTGGCTACAGGGCAGTATCCCAACAAATACCTCAACAGGTAGTAATTCACCAGTATCGGTGTCTACTAGGTGCAGTTTATCGCCCGTGTAATCGCAATAAAGCTTGTCGCCAGCCCTGTGTTCAAGCAACATTGAAGTCTTACTTCGTCCAATATATTGTCTGATATAAGCACCAAATTGTGTGCGTTGGTAATGGTCAACTTCACGGCTGGCATAGATTTCCCATTGCTTGTCAATGGTCATTCCCCGCCTTCGCAAGGCCTTAACAATATCAGGCAATAGTGGCTCTAAGCGCTCATATCTCGGATCTTTTTTGGTCAATTCTTTGGGCGGGGCATCACTAAAAAGTTGATGCAGAGTGTATTGGTCTAATGACTCAATTTCCGCCGCAGCCAGCCCTAGTTTTTTATATCTAAGTAGGTATTGCTTGACTGTATTTCGCGAAGTCCGCGTAAGCTTAACGATTCGTTTGATCGCCATGCCCTCATGGTGATATCGGATAATTTGTTTGATTCTTTGCATACTGATGGGTTGATTAGCCATATCGCCTGTGATTTAACAAGCAATATCAACACGTTCAACACCTCAGTTTTAGCACTTTTTTAGGGGGTCAATTTGCTCCGACGCAGAGGGGTCAATTTACTCCGACGAAAGGGGGTCAATTTCAGCGTTTTTTCCACATGTGTGGTCACAAAATATAAATGATTATTCCACTGATCTTTTGTCAGACCGACCGGGAGTAGCGGATGCCCCATATGTGTTGAACCGAGGACAGATTCAGGTTGAACTTGGAGTATCTATTGAGCGGCCGTTGTATTTAGAATCAATTCAGTTTCCGTCAATGCTATTGAGAATGAATTTAGCACCGGGTATTGAACTTAGGTTCAATACGGGTTACGAGCCACCATATAGTGTTATTGAGCGAATCAAAGAGCAAAAAAATATAGACCTATTTGCCATAGGTGGAAAGTACTCGATTTGTAAAGAACGCACCGTTATTCCAGCTATTTCACTTTTAGCCAACTCCATTATTAGCGTGCCAAACGGTTTTGAGAACAGATTTTCTAATCCGGCATGGGATATCTACTTGGCTACAATAAATAATGGACCAAACGGATTATCACTGAATGCGAACTTCGGTTTGATACATTTTCAGAAAAATGAAAAACCCGTTCGAATGTATGCATTGTGTTTGAATTGGTCGATTAATTCAACATTCGGTACATTCTTTGAAGTATTTGGATTCAAAGATGGATCTGAAAATCTGGAAAATCGTCTCGATTTTGGGTTTACTTTTGTTCCAATTACTAAAACACAAATAGATATTAGCTGGGTGCCACCTATCGCAGAAATCAAAAAAAGCGGAAGTCTATTAGTCGGTGTTTCTCGCGGAATTTGTTTCTCTGGTATCAGAAAAAAATTAAAATCATATCTGAAATACTAAATTAAAGATTGACTGATGCCCTTTGTTCGAGCAGGGCTTTACTGTGCATATAGTCATCGAAATCCATGAGTTTATCGAGGTACCCCTTGCTTCCTATTTCGATTACCCGGTTCGCAACAGTCTGGGCCAAAGTGTGGTCATGGGTGGTGAAGAGAACAGTGCCTTTATATTCTTTTAAGCCATTGTTCAGCGCGGTAATCGATTCCAGATCGAGGTGGTTGGTGGGCTCATCCATGAGCAAAACATTGGCCTGTTGCAGCATCATTCGGCTGAACATACAACGCATTTTTTCGCCGCCACTCAGAACCGTGCAGGATTTGAGTACCTCTTCGCCTGAAAAGAGCATTTTGCCCAAAAATCCTCGGATAAATTGTTCGTCCTTCTCGCCGGGCGAATACTCCCGGAGCCAGTCTACCAAATTCAAGTTTTTGCCTTCGAAATAGGGGGTGTTGTCGGCTGGCATATACGCCTTATGTACGGTAACACCCCAGCGTACCTCGCCTGTTGTCGGTTGAAGTTCGCCTGAAAGTATACGGTAGAGGGCAGTTACCGCCAGGCTGTTGCGCGATAGAATGCAGATTTTGTCTCCGCGGTTCACCTGGAAGTTGAGACCAGAGAACAAGTTGGTCCCATCAATTGATGCGGAGAGGTTGCTGACCTCCAGGATTTGGTCGCCCGCATCGCGCAACATCTGGTTGAACAAGATGGCTGGATACTTTCGGTTGGAGGGCTTAATTTCCTCCAGGTTAATTTTATCCAATGCCTTTTTGCGGCTGGTGGCTTGTTTCGATTTGGAAGCGTTGGCACTGAACCGGCTAATGAACTCCTGAAGTTCACGTACTTTATCTTCCAGCTTCTTATTCTGATCGGCTTTTTGACGCATGGCGAGCTGACTCGATTCGTACCAAAAGCTGTAATTACCCGAGTAAATGTTCATTTTTCCAAAATCTACATCCACGACATGCGTGCACACCGCATCAAGGAAGTGACGGTCGTGACTTACCACCAGGGTCACGTGGGGGTAGTCGGCCAGAAAATTCTCCAACCAATCAATAGTTTCTAAATCGAGGTCATTGGTGGGCTCATCGAGTAACAAAATATCCGGATTGCCGTATAGAGCTTGGGCCAGAAGCACGCGTACTTTCTGTCGGCTATCGAGTTCACGCAGGAGTCGATGGTGTACCTCTTCAGGGATTTGAAGGCTGCTCAGTAAGCTGGCAGCATCACTTTCGGCATTCCAGCCGTTCATCTCGGCAAATCGTTGCTCGAGTTCGCCTGCCTTAATGCCGTCTTCATCACTAAAATCGGCTTTTGCATAGAGTGCATCTTTTTCTTTCATGAGATCATAGAGTTCCTTGTGACCCATGATCACGGTCTCCAAAACCGGGAAGTCATCGTATGCATAGTGGTTTTGCTGCAGCACAGCCATTCGTTCGCCGGGTGTGATCGATACATGTCCGGAACTTGCTTCCTGCTGACCGGACAGAATTTTTAAGAAAGTCGATTTCCCGGCCCCATTGGCTCCAATGATACCGTAGCAATTTCCTTGCGTAAATTTGAGGTTGACGTCCTCAAACAACACCCGCTTTCCAAATTTTAGGGTCACCCCCGACACTTGCAACATGACTTCGAATTTTGGTGCAAATATCCGGATTTTGAGGCGTTTTTTCCGTTTGTCCCCCTTATTTCTTATCTTCGCACTTCTTCAGGAAATGGCATTGAAAAATACAGCTGTTTGGGTTTGGCTGCTTCTCCTCCCTGGACTCTTAGGGTCATGGGGTGGGTGGGTCCAGACCCCATTGTTTAATCAGTACGATTCATGTTCTGATCAAAACAGGAATGGAAATGCCCAAGGGTTTGGCACCCATGAATTGGCAGGGCATCAGGGCCAAGATTCAGAATGCAACAAGAAATCCAAAGATGCACAACAGGAATCTGATTCGAAGGAGCCAAATATCCCGGTTCAAAGTCCGCTTTTTCTTTCAGCAGCCCCCTCTGCTTCCCTTAATGCTGTAGTTTATTCGGGAACTGCCAGTTCTAGCACGCTCATCAACTGGTTTTTGAACGAGTTGAATGGCTGTGGTCTTCATATCTTCAGCGATCAGCATTATACCAGTTGGCTTGTTAGCCAGTTGCTGCAACGAACGTTGCGTCTGCGTACATGGTTTACCTGTATTATGCCGGCCCAGGCTCCTTGAACCGCTTCGTTTCGAGTAACCCCCGAAAGGGCTAATTGCAAGCGACGTGATTGGCCTGATTTCGGTATACTTGGTCGATCTCATTTTGAGGAAATGCAATAGGACATAACGAAATAATTCTAATCAATATTATAAAAATAAAATTTTATGAAAAATAAAGGAGCAATTAAATTTTTGGTATACGCCTTCATGGTAGTGTGCCTGTATCAGTTGAGTTTTAGTTTTCTGGAAGGTGTTTATTTGAACCGTGCCAAAGAATATGCTAAGGGCGACAGTGCCTTGGAAAAGGCCTACTTAGATTCTATATCTGACGTAGAGGTCTTGAACATGGGAATCAGGAAGTTTACCTTCCAACAAATTAAGGAGCATAAACTCAACCTGGGACTCGATTTGCAGGGCGGGATGAATGTGATCATGGAGGTATCGGTATCTGAGGTAGTGCGCGCGCTCAGCAATTTTAGTAAGGATGCCACTTTCAACAAGGCTATGGCATTGGCCGAGAGCCGCCAAAGCAATAGTCAGAGTGACTTCGTGACCTTGTTCGATCAAGCATGGAAGGAAGTGAGTAATGGTGCCCGCCTATCGGCAGTATTTTCTACCCGGGAAAACCAAGGCCGGATCACATTCAACAGCAGCGATGCTGAGGTCATTGATGTGATCAGGGCTGAGACAGAAGGTGCCATCGATCGTTCATTCAATATCCTGCGAACCCGTATCGATAAATTCGGGGTTACATCCCCCAACATTCAGCGCCAACAAGGAACTGGCCGCATCATTATCGAGCTACCGGGTGTCGATAACCCTGAGCGCGTGCGTAAACTGCTTCAGGGAACGGCGAAACTCGAGTTTTGGGAGACCTATGAGAACGCCGACATCATTCAACGCATTTTTGATGTGAACAAGCTCTTAGGGGAAGAGAAAAAAAGAAGTTCGGGCAAGGAGGATTCGGCCTTGGCAGCATTATCGGCAACGAGCGAATCTACAACCGATACGAACGCCATTGCCGCGACCGATACCACCAATGGTGATGACCTTATGAAGCAATTGGCCAGCGCCGACACCGCATCCGAAGGTGATACCAGCAAGAGCATGGCGCAGGCCCGTTTGGAGAATCCGTTGTTTGCCCTTATGATGCCCGCCGTAACTCAGGAGAAGGATGGTAGTTCACGTTCTGTTAAGGGTCCTGTGATTGGGACTTCAAGCATTCGTGATACGGCCAAGGTCAACGCCATTTTTGCACGCCAGGAAGTGCGCGCACTGCTTCCACGCAATCTAAGGCTGTTGTGGACTGTAAAAGGAAGGGTTGAAGGGGAGCGCTTTTTGGATTTGATTGCAGTTAAAACGCGATCCAATGATTCGCGCGCTCCGTTGGAAGGTGATGTAATTACCGACGCGCGTGAGTCGCTCGACAATATGGGGCAGGTTGAGGTCAGCATGACGATGAATCCGGAGGGTGCCAAAACATGGCGCCGAATGACGGCCGATAACATTGAAAAAAGTATCGCCATTGTGTTGGATGACTATGTCTATTCATACCCAACTGTGCGATCGGAAATCAGCGGAGGTATGTCGTCGATCAGTGGTAATTTTACTGTTGATGAGGCCAAAGACCTTGCCAATATTCTGAAGGCGGGTAAATTGCCTGCTCCCGCGCGGATTGTTGAAGAAGCCATTGTTGGTCCAAGTTTGGGAGCTGAAGCCATTAGTTCCGGCCTGTGGTCCATAGTGGCAGGGATGCTGTCTGTACTCTTGTTCATGATCGCTTATTACGCTCGGGCTGGTGTGGTGGCCAATGTTGCACTTTTTGCGAACGTCTTTTTCATATTTGGTGTTTTGGCATCCTTACAAGCCGTTTTAACCTTACCGGGCATAGCGGGTATCGTGCTCACCATCGGTATGGCGGTTGATGCCAACGTGCTGATTTTTGAGCGCATCCGGGAGGAGTTGTCTGGCGGTAAAAGTATGCGCATGGCTGTAGCAGATGGTTTCAAAAACGCGTATTCATCGATTATTGATGCAAATGTTACCACCCTTTTAACGGGTATCATATTGTATTCATTCGGTACGGGACCGATCCGTGGATTTGCCACAACACTCATTGTGGGTATTCTCTGTTCGCTATTCAGTGCCATTTTTATCAGCCGACTGATAATTGACTATATGGTTGAGAAGAATAAGACGGTGAGTTTTGGTACGGGCTGGAGCATGCGTCTGTTCAGTAATCTGAACATTGATTTCCTGGGTCGGCGTAAATTGTGGTATAGCATTTCTGGATTTGTTATAATAGCTGGATTTGTGAGCATGTTTGCACAGGGTTTCAACCTCGGTGTTGATTTCAGAGGGGGTCGTTCTTACATCATTGAGGTGCCGCAAGGACAAAAATCAACCGACATTAGGGCAGCATTGACCGGGCCATTGACCTCGGCGCCTGAAGTTAAAACGTTCGGTAGCGACACCAAGTTTAAGGTAACCACTTCATATCTGATTGGTCAACAAGGACAAGAGGTAGACGAGCAGGTAGAGCGCAAGGTATTTGAAGGCCTTAGCCCTATACTGGGTGGCAAGGTTAATTTTGAAACCTTCCGCGATAAGCACATTTTGAGTTCTCAAAAGGTGGGTCCAACGATAGCCGATGACATCAAGACTTCGGCGGTTTTGTCGATCGTGGTTTCTATTCTTGTAATCGGCCTGTATATTCTGCTTCGCTTCCGCAAGCTCAATTATTCTATTGGAGCATCTGTTGCCTTGTTGCATGACGTGCTCGTTGTTTTGGCTGTGTTCTCCTTGTTTTGGAAATTTATGCCGTTCGGTATGGAGATCGACCAGGCCTTTATCGCGGCGATTCTAACGATTGTCGGATACTCCATCAACGATACAGTGGTGGTATTTGACCGACTGCGCGAATACCTCGGGGTTCATCATGTTTCGGAAAACCAGAAGATTCTTAACACCGCACTGAATGATACCCTCAGCCGAACGATCATCACCGCCTTAACAACCATTTTGGTGGTATTGGTGTTGTTCTTGTTCGGTGGTGAGGTGATCAAAGGCTTTACCTTTGCCCTACTTGTGGGTCTGGTAGTCGGAACATATTCGTCCATTTTTGTGGCATCTTCTTTAGTCGTTGATACCGACAACTGGTTCAATAAGCGCAAGTCGAGGTAATGATGAAGTCATGCTAAAAATAAAGGCGCACAAGGTGCGCCTTTATTTTTAGTGAATACCATGAACGAGTAGCGATGGTTCTCCTATCATGTCTTGAACAAACGAATTAATCAACCGCCATGAGCCATCCTTTGAGGTATTCGCCTTCGGGGTGACCGATATCGACCGGGTGATCGGCAGGCTGACCCAAATAATGGAGAAGCCTCACCTGTCGGCGCGCATCGACCGCAGCGCCAAAGAGCATCTTGCGGAACAGCAGGGGGTCAATGGCCTGTGAACAACTAAAACTGAATAATAGTCCACCGGGTGCAATTTTACGCATGGCTTCTAAGTTTAGTTCCTTGTAGCCACGCAGCGCATTGGGTACAGCGCTTGCTTTTTTAGCAAATGCAGGGGGGTCAAGGATCATCATGTCGTATTCACTGGGTTTCGATTGCTTCAGAAAATCAAAGCAATCGGCCGTGATGGTCCGATGGTTTTTTTGAAGATTGTTCAATTGGGCATTGTGTTGCGCTTGGTCAATTGCTGGTTGTGATGAATCTACCGAATCCACAGAGGTTGCGCCTCCTTTGAGTGCATAGACGCTGAAACCCCCCGTATAGCTAAACGCGTTTAATACACGTCGTTTTTGGCTATACTGACCGACCAGCCATCGGTTCTCGCGCTGGTCGAGAAAAAACCCTGTTTTTTGCCCACCCACCGGATCCACTTCGAACAGACAGTCGTGCTCCCGAATAGTTATGGGGTAAATCGGTGGGGGAGGGGTTAGCCAGCCCGATTCTTGCTGTAGCCCCTCAATGTGTCGGGTGATGCTTTTTTGTTTGAGATAGAGATGCTTAAAGCCTGCTTCATTCAAGGTCGACGCTAAGATCGGAAGCAGCCGTTCACTTCCCCGAATCAACAATTGAACCACCACAGATTGATCATAGGCGTCGGCGATTACGCCCGGCATTCGGTCACCTTCGGCATGCATGAGTCTATAAGCGTTGGTGTGTTCGGGGTCAAACCAGGGGCGACGTAGGGCCAGGGCCTGGAGGATTCGATGTTTCCAATAGTCATCACCAAATCTTGCACTTGTTTGGGAGGAGAAATCGAAAAGCCGGCATCGGATTTGGCTGGCGGGACTGTAAAACCCATGGGCGAGCAATTGTTGCTTGTGATCGCAAACGGCCACAATGTCGCCCTCTGAGGCCTGAGGTCCGGTCAATACGGCACCGCTAAAAATCCAGGGATGACCAAGCAACACAGGCCGTTCCCGGCCTTTTTGAAGGATGAGTTTGGGATACATGGCTCCAAAATAGATAGAAATGCGCGAAGCCCAACAAGCTTGTTTTTGAAAAATGCGGTTTATGGTTAGCGCATCTTTGCATCGTGTTAACCAACAAGAATCAGCAAATTTATGTTGCGCACACGGAACTCTTCTTTAACCTTTAATCTTATAACATCCCCATGAACACAAAAAGCCCCCTACTTACCAACGAAAATCTGCAAAACACCACAGAGAACCCGACGGGCATTCCGACTTTTGCCCACAATGCAACACATTACCACATGATCCTCGATAAGAGTGGAAGCATGGAGTCTCATTATGTTGAAATTCTACAGGCCCTAAACACGAAGTTTGATAGCATTCGAGCCACCCAGGCGGAACATCCTGAAATTCCAATCTATGTGTCGTTAACGGTATTCAATGATGAACCCGAGTTGATTTTCGAACAACGTCCGGCCTCAGAACTCCGGCCCTTAACAGAAGCAGACTACCAATTGGGGGGTATGACCGCCCTACTGGATGCGGCAGGAACCGTCATTGAACGCATGCAGTATCTGCTTCGCCATGATCTTGAGCACCACAATGCCAATGCTATGGTGGTTATTTATACCGATGGATTTGAAAATGCATCGAAGCGTTATACCTATGATCAAATTGGCCGAAAGATCAAGCAATTGGGTTCCGACAACCGATGGACATTCACTTTTGTAGGAGCGGACATCGATGCCTGGGATTTGGCCAGCCGTATCCATTTCAATCGGTCGAATGTATTTTCTTCTAAGAAGGCCGAGGTGAGCAATTCAATGAGTTTTCTCTCTTCTGAATTTTCGAAGATTGTTTATGAAAAAAAGCTAAAACTGAAATAGAACGCATAGATTGAGACAAAACGCATAGATTAAAGTAGCCTAGGGCTCATAAATATTTAACAATTAAAAAACAATGCGCGTACATCTGTTGTATTCCGAAGAAATTGGTCTGGAGCGTTATGATAGCTTGTTGGATTTGCTGCAAACGATTAAAGGAACCATCCAGTTTGTGAAACAAAGAGACCAAGGTGTTGAACTTCGTGCCGAAGGTTTAGGATTCATGGAGAGAAAGGGTTCCAAAAAGCGGCATGACTTTCATTCATCAACCGATTTACCCAGCGTTTCTTGGGAAACACTCTTTAATGTTTGTCGGACCTTCCGTCAACAAAATGACATAGGCGAAAACGAATTCGTGGTGTTGTTAACCGATTATGCCAACGAATTGAACTGGTTTTCTGCACCAGATCTGTCGGGAGCCCGAAATATGTTTGTGCAAACTTCTGGTTGGGGGGTCTTCGCCCACGGCGAATGGAGATTTCCCGTTGTATATCAAATCGTGACAAATTTACTACGGCATTTCATGGCCAGGAATTTGGAAGAAATGGAGGACATCGTTCACCCGGAATCCATAGGATGCATGAATGATTTTAACCGGGATAAACGCGGAATTCAGTATAAATTAAGAACGGCCGACATCTGTTCAGCATGTGCACAACGGATCAATGTTCATGTATCGGACAAGAATATCGTGCGCCAAGTCATCGCTTATATGGATTTGGTGAGAACACATATGTTGTTTCGATCGCGCTTCACATTTACCAAGCAACCCAGTAGTTTGTGTATATCAAGAAATGGACAAGAAATCAAATTTACGGACATGGGTGATACCCTATTCGAATTAGCTCCATTGAATAGAGCCGTATTTTTATTTTTCCTGAAACATCCTGAGGGCGTGGTTTTGAATGATTTGGTGGATCATCAGGTTGAGCTCAGAAGAATTTATCAGAATCTTAACCCCAACAAAGATCAAGAAGCCGTTCGAACGACCATTGAGAATTTGGTTCAACCCGGAACTGGTGGTATTACAGAATCATTAACCCGGATTAAGAGGGCTTTTGTACTGGCCGTGGGGGCGGACATAGCTGAGTATTATTATATCTCAGGACGCAGAAATGAGCCATACCGAATCGGACTCGATCGAGAATGGGTGCACTGGGAATAGCGTATTGGGGGTGCAGAAAAGCGCGAAGCCCAACAAGCTTGTTTTGAAAAAGAAGGTGCGAAATTAGAAATTCTTGCTGCCGTCTTTTTGTATGCGATATCGGAATGTATAGTAGCGCTGCAGTTTGTATTTGATCGAATCGGGCTCGGTAACTGCGGGTGTTATTCCGCCCTTGTAGTAATTTAGAATTTCAACTTTGGCATATTTGCCCATGGCAGTACGCACCACGAGCACCTTACCGGGAATAGGTCTTACCAATTGTTCGGCCTGCGAGTAGGTATACCAGCCACGACCACTGCCGGTGGGAATTCCATAGTTAGGTGCATTGTCGGCATTAAATGTCGAATCTAAGGAAATCGAGAATAGCTCGTCGAATAGTCCGTTCCAAACAAAGGCACCACCCAATCCGGGTCCACTGCTGCCGCTGTTGGTGAAAATGGTAGTGCCCCTAAAAGCTAAGTCCCATTTGTTGCTGGCGCTGTCAGTGGAAGGTACTACTGTATTGTTCTCCAGGCTGTAGAAAGTGAATTTGCCTGCACCAAAAGGAATGCCGCCGGTCGGGGGAGTTCCAGGTGTGAGCCCGATAATGGTGTCTGCAGGGAGATCACGCACTACTATGGATTCGGTTTTCGGTGGTTCGGGTTCATCGGGCTTGCAAGCGTTCAACAGCGAGAACAGTGAAATCATAAAACCGAGTAGAATGAAACGGGCATTGAGCCATAGGACGGAGTTCATGAGGTTGATGGGAGTTTAGAGGGTAAAAAATAAATTTGTATATTGTTTAAGTAATAAAAAATTTAGAATAATTTGTAAGATAATTGAATAAACGCCGATCTGGGTAAAAGGTTTGGCATAAAAAAGGCATTTTGATAGTTGAACAGGTTGTCGATACCGACTTGCCACGTCCAAGGGCCGAAATGCGTTGGAGTACGGCCATTGGGCCACGAACTGCCTAGGCCTAATCTACTCGTGCATAGGGCAGGAGCGCTGAGGTCTTGTTGGTTGAAGAGGCCATTGCCATCAGTATCTGCGGTAATCCAAGCGCTGCGATAGGTGCTTTGCCAGCGAATGAAAAAGTCATTCGGTTTTGGGGAATAGGTCACTACCAATTGGCCTTGCCATGTAGAACGAAACGGAAGCCCCCGATAATCCCGGGCCGTTAGGAGACGACTGCTGCCATCTTCGGCCCGCGTGTAGACCTGTCCACTGCGAATCCGCTTCAGGTCATCGGGCCTGCCACACCATAAATATTGCCCCCCTAAGGAAAGCGATATCTTTCGGTGGTAGATGCGTAAGCGATTTTCCCAACCTGAAGTCATGGCCCGACTGACATTGAGGTAGCTAAAGATCTGCCCACCATCGGTTTGGACAGCAATGGGTCGGCTGTCGATCATGTTTTCGAGTCGGTGCAGAAACAAATCACTCTCCCACTGGGCTTGCCAATGTTGTGCAACATCGAAGTAACGGACAGTTCCTGCTTGCAATGCTGTTGAATATTCGGGACGCAGTTCGGCCAGTCGACCATAGTCGTCTAAGATTGCCGCGATTTGACCGGCCATTTGGAGCGCTTCGACGCCCTCCTGGGCCCTCAAACTGCCAAATACTCGATAATTACCTGCCGCCGGATTGATAAAGTTGAGGTATAGTTGACGAAAATCGGGGACCTTAAAACCCCTTGAAATCGATATTTTCCAGCTTTGTTGGGGGTTGATCCATCCTTGAAGGGCCAGTTTCGGACTCCATGCGGAGGCATACAAACGGTGTTGGTCGTAGCGTAGCGCCGCGAGTAAAGTAGTCCGTCCGGGAAAACGATGTTCAAGCTGGTTGAATAGGTAAAAAAAGGGATTTACGCGCTCAAATCCGACCGCATCGTAGCGTGCGCTTTGTACCGCATCCCGAACAGCCCCTGCGCCATAGACCCATTGCGTGGCCGTCGAGGGATTCCAGACCCCTTGCCATTCACTTTTTAGGTATCGCTGATCGAAGCCATCGGTGTAGATTAATCCTTGCTCATTACCCAGCGACTGATCATTGCGAAAGCGTGTGGCGTAGAAACGCAGTCGACCATCGTAGCGTTTCCCGATTCGGTGGTGCCAATCGAGCCGACCCGTCTGCTCGCGGTTTTGCTCACGACCCGTGGTGACCGATGCACCGCTGCCTGTGGTGGCCGACACCTCATTGCGTGCTGTATCGAATTGAGTCCGCCATTGTACTATAAATTCATGGCCTCGGCCAGGTCTATACGACCACTGTTGTTGTTGACTCAACCGCAGGATGGGCCCAACCACGGGAGACTGACTAAATGGCCTTAAACTAAATTGTTGGGCGCTGTAGGGATTTACCCAACCTTGCCACGACCATCGCCGCTTTCCGAGCCCAGCTTCTAGGCGCAGATCACGCAATTTAAAGCTACCACCGCGGAGGGATACATTCAGATGTTGGCCTAGGTTGCTATCGAGATTCGTTACCATATTCACAACACCACCCAGGGCATCGCTCCCATAGAGCGAAGAAGAAGGCCCTTTCACCACTTCAACCTGTTTTAAATGCACCAGCGGAATTCGATTGAGGTCGAGTACGCCCGCTGTTCGGCCCACCAGCGGTTCCCCATCGATCATGATCAAGTTGTATTCAGCGCTCAGGCCTTGGATCTGCAGACCTGCACCGAAGCCAGGGGTCACCACCAGTCCACTTTGTTCCGATAACAAATCGCCCAGCCGAAGGTTGCCCGATTGACGGATTCGTTCGGCAGGTATCACCAAGGCAGGGAGGGGCAATTCCAGGGTAGTTTTTTCTGTACGGGTACCACTCACCACCACCTCGGCTTTCCAAGGAGCAACAATGAGCAGGGGAGAATCTAGAGTGGAAACAACCTTTTGCGCCCCCAGCTTGAGGGGGGAAATCAATGTTGCAAGCACAACAAGTCGAAAAAAGCGACCCTTCATTTCGACCGCAAAATTAGACGTTTACGGCCGCATTTTCTCCCTGTTTCTCCTTATAGAATAGGCATTTTGTTTATCAAAAATTCCGGTGAAGCAGCAGTATTTGGTGAGGCATGAGTGAAATGGAATCGGTGGTATTTAGCGTGGTAGCCGTAAGTTGTTCACTCCATTCGATGCCCTGATGGATGGGTGGCACCACCACTGTTTTTCCCTGGTTGCGTAAGTTCACCAACCACCAAATGGCACTGTTTGATCCCGTTCGATGCACGCTCAGGACGTCGGGGTGGGGATAAATGCTGCGCGTTCCGGTACGTACGATGGGGTGCGTAGCATAAAATCCAAGTAAACTTCGGTAGGTTTGAAGCATATCCGGGTTGGCCAACCAGTTCAGTTGGGTGATGGAAAAAAAGGGAACGCGACCCGTTGTGCCGATTTCCTGGCTAGAATACATCATCGGTACTCCGCCCAAGGCAAAAGTGGCTGCCGAAGCGGCAAGTGCACCTTGAACGCCACCAAACAGGCTCATGGGTGTAGCATCCCAGGCCGATTCATCGTGGTTGGTGGTGAACCTCAGCCAAGCCGTACCTGCGGGTGCGTTCTGGTATTCTTGGTTGTCGGCATCGATCAAGCGCTGCACACTCTGTCCGGCATAAACCTGCTTTAGGGCATTATACCATCGCCAACTAAAGGCCAGGTCGAATCCCGCGTTGAAGTGATTGGCTCGATCACCCTCAGCCAAGAAGAGAAAGCTCCGGTTGGGAATTGTTCGAAGATCAAGCCATGTTTCTTGCCAGAAATCAAAGGGCACACCATCGGCGTAGTCGCATCGAAACCCATCAATATTGGCCTCCAACAACCAAAATTTCATGGCGTCCTGCATGGCCCTCCGCATGTCGGAGTTGCTGAAATTGAGGTCGGCCACATCCAGCCAGTTGGTTCCGGGCGGGTGAATCACATCGCCCAGTGTGTTCGTTGAGTACCAACCATCATTGGCCATCCATGGATGATCCCATGCGGTATGGTTGGCCACCCAATCGAGGATCACAGCCATGCCTAAAGCATGGGCCGAGTCGGTGAGTTGGCGCAAGTCGGCCAAGCTTCCGTATTCTAAGCCCACTGATTGATAATCACGCACACAATAGGGTGAATTGATGCCCCGAAGCTGTCCGATCGGATAGATCGGCATGAGCCACAAAACGTTGGTTCCGAGGCTTTTGATGTGAGCGAGTTTCTGTATGACACCTTGGAGATTAGGGTTGGGTTCCAATGCCCTAAGGTTTACCTCATACATGACAACCTGCTCAGCATTCGGCACCGCATGGAACGGGGTGCCGTATTGAGTGTAGCCTGTAGGATTAGGCTTGGGCGGTTGGGGTTCGGGGGTAGGTTTGCGGCATGCAGAAAAACATATAGTAAAGAATAAAAGAACCGCCACACACCGTGTTATGGCTGGATTACAGTAATGTTGGGTACAAAAAGACACTTGGGTCAGGATATGGAGAAATTTGGAGTAAAACCAAACCAAAGGTAATCAGTTAACCGTATTTTCTTTAAGGTTGAATAACGGCTTGTGAATTTCGGATATAGGGCATCCGCATTGCTCTTTGCCGTATTTTTGAACCATGGCCGAAACACTCGATCTGAAAACCCTTGAGGGCATCGACAAACTAGAATTTCTTGCCAGGCAAGTGGTGGAAGGCTTCATCACCGGTCTCCACAAAAGCCCTTATCATGGTTTTTCGGTTGAATTTGCTGAACACCGACTCTACAATACGGGGGAATCGACCCGTAACATCGATTGGAAGTTGTTTGCCCGCAGTGAGCGTTTATACGTTAAGCGATACGAGGAAGAAACCAATTTACGTTGCCAATTGGTTTTAGACACCTCGGCCTCCATGTATTTTCCGGAGAACAGCCGAAGCAAAATGAGGTTCTCCGTGTATGCCTGCGCCGCCCTTATGAATCTTCTGAAACGCCAACGGGATGCGGTCGGACTCACTCTATTCGACGAGCATGTGAATTTATCGCTCCGCGCGCGCGGTCATGCTGCCCACCACAAACTGTTGTTGGCACAACTGGAATCGGTTTTGCAACAACCTGAGCCCAAACAAAGTACGCGGGCTGTTCAGGCACTCCACCAAGTGGCAGACACCGCGCCGCCACGGTCGCTGATCATACTCTTTTCCGATATGTTCGAACCCGGAACATCTTCTGAGGAATTATATGCGGCCTTGGGTCACCTCCGCTACAACAAACACGAAGTGCTCCTTTTTCATGTGGTGGATCAACCAAAGGAGCTGCAACTCGACTATGAAAACCGACCGCACCTGTTCATCGATATGGAGTCGGGCGAGGAAATACGCCTCAATCCGGCAGGTATACAGGATGCCTACAGAAAAAGAGCAGCAGATTTTAGGCAAGAGTTGATGCTGCGCTGCCGCCAATACCGTATTGATTTTATAGAAGCCGACGCCAACCTTGGCTTTGCACAAGTACTCATGCCTTATTTGCTCAAGAGAGCACGTCTGGTGTAAGGTCGCCGACGCGGTTTTTCCGGCTTTTCAGCCATCCGTTGATCAATAAACTCAATAAGATCATCATAGTCCCGACGTAGAAGGCGTCACTCATGTGCTCTGATTCTCCGAAAATGAGTCGGGCAAATGCAATACCATAAAGGGGTTCCAGATTCACAGTGAGCACAAGGGTAAAGGCTGAGATTTGCTTCATGAGCCGAATGCTGGCCAAGAATGGATAGGCCGTACAAACCAAGGCCAAGACCAAAATCCAACCTAAATCCTGAAGGGTAGGGACATGGAAACCGGATCCGCTTACGCCCAAAAAGAGCCATACCGGCACAACACCCAGCCATCCACCGAGCATTTCGTGAATGGCCACCGCTTTTGGAGGATAGGTGCGTGCAAATCGACCATTCAGCACGGCAAATAAGGCCGATAGAGCAGCAGAAAAAACCGCCATCAGCATACCCCCAGCAAACCCGTTTTCCGCTCTGAAAATAATGTAGAGGGCCACAATGGCCACCAGACTCAGTCCCAGTTCGGAACGGCGAACCCGTCTTTTTTCGATCAACGGTTCGAACAATGCAGCAAAGAAGGCGCCGGATGAAAAGCCAGCTAGGGTAACGGAAATATTCGAAATTTTGATGGCGTGGTAAAAGGTGAGCCAATGCAAGGCAATGATGAGTCCGGTGCCCCAAAGCGCCAAACGTGCCCGAAAGGGTAGGCCAGGGAGTCCACCACGCCATTGGGTATAGGCCCACATCGCGATCAAGGCCACGGGCATCCGGTAGAGGGTGAGGTCGAGCGCAGAAACACTAATTAACTTACCCAAAATGGCGGTAAACCCCCAGATGAAGACCACCAAGTGAAGTTCGGCCAGTGAACGCTGGTATTTACTTAGGCGCAACACGATACAGATAGAGGGCGATTGCCATAAAGATCAAGTTCGGTGTCCATGCGGCGAGCATGGGCGGCATATTGCCCTTTATGGCAAAAGTGAGGGCAAATCGAATGAGCATGATGTAGGCGAAGCACAGGCCGACACCCACACCGAGTTGCAGACCTATTCCACCCCGTACCTTGCGGGAAGAAAGGCTTACCCCCATAATGGTGAGGATAAAGGCTGAAAATGGAATGGAAAGGCGGTTGTGTTTTTCGACCAGAAAAGGTTCGATGCCACTGCTTCCTTTCAATCGTTCCCTTGAAATATAGGCTTCAAGCTGATGGTTGTCGAGAAGGGCAGCGTCCTCAACCAATGGCCTGCCAAAATCTTCGGTGGTGAATCGAAGTGCGGTGTCTATCCGTGGAAAAAAGTGAACGTGCTCTCTTTTCGTGCCTTCTATACGGCGGAGGTGACAATCCTCTAGGGTCCATTTTCCTTCCTGACCGTTCCATCGCATACGCTCACACATCAACTTCGAACGCAGTTGACCGCCTTTGAAATGTTCTAAAGTAAACCGGAATCCGGTGGAGTCGGGCGTAGAGTAACTTTCCACATAAGCCAGTTGTCCGGGCTGAGGCTGAAAATGGAAATGATGTCGGTTGAAGTAATATCGATCGCGGAAGTATCGGTTGTCGAATTCAATTCGCTTTTTATTCGATGGGGGGAGTACGTAGCCCGCCAAATACCAATTACCCCCGGCGATTAGCATCGCGCCAATCAGGTAGGGGTATATTAAACGACCAAATGGAATACCGCTGCCGAGCATGGCCACAACCTCGCTGCGTGCCGCTAAACGGGCTGTGAAAAAAATGACGGCTACGAAAACAAAAAGGGGGCTGAATAAATTAGCGAGATACGGGATCAAATTGAAATAATAATCGAACAGGATCTCGTTTAGGGGCACCCGCTTACCTACAAGGGCGTCGAGCCTTTCAGTTAAATCGAAAACTACGGCGATTCCCACAAACAAACCCAGGGTGAATAAATAGGTGGTGATGAAGTACCTCAGTATGTATCGGTCGAGCAGGCGCATGCGGGATCAAAAATCCTCAAAAATGATCCAATATTTATCCTATTTTTGGGAAAAGGGGAGCGGGCATCTTTTCGGGCGTTTCCAGCCCTTTTTTTCAATCCATCACATGGTACAGATTTTTGTTTTTTGGGTACGCTTGGTTGTTTCAACGGGAATTGTCCTTTTGTTGATGAGCCTCACTCTCGGAGCTCAAGTCACTTTTCACATCACGCAATGGCCCAGTTACACGCCGGCAGCGGATACACTATATATAGCGGGTACATTTAATGGGTGGAATCCGGGAAGCGCAAACCACCGTTTATCGAGGCAGCCCGACAGCAGTTGGATGATTACCCTTCCGCAGTCTGCCAGCAGCATTCAATTTAAATTCACACGGGGCAATTGGGCCAAGGTAGAAGGAAACGCTACAGGGGCCCAGCGTCCGAACCGAAACCACACATTCGCAGGCGCCGACACGGTTCAAATCACGATTGAAAGTTGGGAGGATCTTCATAGCGGTGGGGGCGGCGGCAGCAGCTCAACGGCAAATGCACAAGTGATTTTATTGACCGATAGCTTTTTCATCCCTCAGATGCAACGCTACAGACGGATCTGGATGTATCTGCCGGTCGATTACACCACCGCGCTGTCCAAGCGCTACCCTGTTTTTTACATGCACGACGGTCAAAACCTGTTCGATGCCGCCACGGCTTTCGCTGGGGAGTGGGAAGTCGACGAGCACCTCAGTCGATTATTTGGCCAGGGCGATTATGGTGCCATTGTGGTGGGTGTGAGCAACGGTGGTGCCCAGCGAATCAATGAATACAGCCCCTGGGTCAACCCTCAATACGGAGGAGGTCAGGGTGAAGACTACATAAATTTTATTGTTCAAACCCTCAAACCCTATATCGATAGTCAGTACCGCACCGACACTGCTCGCGCGTCTACTGGCTTATGGGGAAGCAGCATGGGTGGATTGATCACGCAGTATGGGGTGATGCGGCACCAAGAGGTCTTTGGAATGGCGGGTGTATTTTCTCCCAGCCTTTGGTTTTCATCCCAAGTATTTGCTCAGATCCCCTTGGAGGGCCGTCGCCTGCCCATTCGCTTCTACCTTTTGGCTGGTGCCCTGGAAAGCAGCAGTATGGTGGCCCAAACCCAGCAACTCGCGCAATCGCTGCGTTCGGTGGGTTTCGATAGCCTCGATGTAGCGGTTCGGGTTCGTTCCGATGGACAGCACAGCGAGTGGTTTTGGCGACGCGAGTTCCCTGAAGCCTACCAATGGTTGCTGAGGCGCCTCCCGACTTCTGTTTCCCATAACAATATACCCGAATTGCGGTGGTATCCCAATCCATCGGCCAGGTTTACACGCCTTTTGGGCTTGGAGGAATTTGAAGAAAGCGCGGTGCGGGTTATCGACGCTTGCGGACGAGTCCGTTTCACGGGTAAACTGACCGCAGAAACCGAACTCGAAACAAACAGTTGGCCTCCTGGAGTCTATACCACCTTTGTGGTTGATCGGCCACAAATACGACCATTTCGATTGATGGTTCAGTAGGTTCCTTGAAGGCTCCGTAAGTTCCTTGGAGGTTCAGTAGGTTCTTTGATGGTTCCGTAAGTTCCATGAGGGTAATCAACAAATTAAAGAACTGAGCCATACAAGGAACAAAGATCAATAGATCTCCATCCGCATTCCGCTAAGGTTGGGGGTATGACTCTTTAGGTAAATTCCTGGCGATCCCAGCAATTTTTCGTGCCCGTTTTTTCAAATAACGACTGGGTTGATCAGGTGAACGTTCTCGAGGATTTGGAAATGCAGCCACAATCAACGCGGCTTGTCTGGCCGACAGCTCATCCGCGCTTTTGTCGAAATAGGCCCTCGAAGCGGCCTCTGCGCCGTATATGCCTGGGCCCATTTCAATCACATTCAGGTAAACCTCCATAATGCGCCTTTTCCCCCATACGCCTTCGATCAGTAAGGTAAATCCAGCTTCCAATCCCTTTCTGATCCAGGTTCTTGAAGGCCAGAGAAAGACGTTTTTCGCTGTTTGCTGACTAATCGTACTGGCACCTCTGGTACGACCGGTCTTATTTTGGCGGTTGTAGTCCATCGCTTTTTTCATGGCTTCAAAATCGAAGCCATAATGTTCCATAAAACGTTGGTCTTCAGCCGCTACAGCAGATCGGATCAGGTGGGGTGACATTTTTTCGAGTGGAACCCAATCATGATACAAACTGAATTCTTGTCCGGGCTGTTTTCCCTCAGTGAGCCGAAGAAGCATTAAAGGTGTGACGGGCACGGGAACCCACCGAAAAAGAATGAGACAGAACAGCACCAAGGCCGTTAGCCAAAGGAAGAATTTGAAGATTCGCCGCGCAATTCGGGCTAGGGTCGACATGAAGCGTTTGTGCGTCTATAAGGCCACAAAAATAAGAGATATTCAATCATCTGATTTCTTGAACATTTTTAGAGACTGTTTGTTATAGAAAAGATGTACATACGACAGCTCCTGAGTCTCTTGCTGTGCGCTGTGGCGTGCAGCGGATCAAAATCTCCATCCCAACCAACTTTTATGCCTTCTTCCTTTTATGACCTTAAAGCTGAAACACTAGATGGTCAAATCGTTGAGTTTTCATCATTCAGAGGCAAAAAAGTATTGTTGGTGAACACAGCCTCGGAATGTGGTGTCACCCCTCAATATGAGGCACTACAGGCTATGCACAAGAAGTTCGGTGATCGATTGATCATTGTGGGGTTGCCCACGAATGATTTTGGCGGACAAGAACCTTTAGACAATGCGTCTATCGGTGCCTTTTGCACCCGCAATTATGGGGTTGATTTCCTGATGCTGCAAAAATGCTTAACACGTGGCCAGAATCAGCATCCCGTGTTTGCCTGGCTTACTCAGCAAAAGCTCAACGGGAGAAGTTCGAGCCGAATATGGTGGAATTTTCAGAAATATTTGGTCGATGAAAACGGTCAGCTCATCGACTTCTACTACTCGTTCACCAAACCGAATAGTCGCCGCATCGTACGTCACATCGAGGATTAGAATAAAGATGACTTTATCGGATCGACCCATTCATTTGAAACCTTACCGCTATAAGGGTGTGGCCATAGCCACTGCCGTGTTGCTCTTGTGGGCCGTTTCACTGGGTTTGGGATTTTTTTTACAATTAAACTGGTTCCATCCATTTACATATGTTCATGTGCTCGTCCAAACCCACTTGTTTACGGGATTGTTCATTACCGCACATGATGCCATGCACGGCACAGTGGCTCCCCACCGACCAAGATTGAACCGATTTTATGGTCAGATTAGCCTATTGCTGTTTGCTTGCAACAGCTGGTCGCGCCTACTTCCTGCCCACCATTCCCATCACCGCCAACCCGCATCCGAAAACGACCCCGATTTTGGCCCACCTTCGTTTTTACGCTGGTTCCTTCGTTTCATAACCTACTACGTTCGGTGGTATCAGATTCTGCTGATGGCCATCCTGTTTAATCTGGCTTCAATTTGGATACCCAAGCCCAATATGGTGACATTTTATATTATTCCTTCCGTGTTGAGTCTGCTTCAGCTTTTTTACTTTGGAACCTATTGGCCACACCGCGGAGAACATGACCACAGCAACATCCACCGCGCACGTTCACAGCCCAAAAATCATTTTTTAGCCTTCATCACCTGTTATTTTTTTGGTTACCACCATGAACACCATGATCAGCCTGCAGTGCCTTGGTGGCGACTGCCCTATGTCCGCTAATGGGAATCAAGTATAAATGGCTCATCGCAATCAAACAAAAATGGCTCATGGGAGTCGAACATAAATTAATCTATACTGATGATCAAAAGTAATCATATCAGACTCATTCTGTTCATCTTCTTGATGTTCTATGGGATGCGGGTCGTTTATGGGCAAACCGGAGAAATCCGCGGCCAAGTCAAAAATTCGTCGACCAATGAAGCCATTTCCTTCGCCAACATCCTCATTCAGGGAACAACAAACGGCACGACAAGCGATGATCGGGGCAATTTTCGTTTATCAGCCCTAAAGCCTGGCTACTACAGTCTTCAAATCAGCTACTTGGGATTCAAAACCCGAACAGTTCTCGACATCCAGGTGCTTGGATCACGCCCGGCCATCGTGAATGTGGAGTTGGAAGAAGATGTCCGTAAGCTGGATGCCGTTGAGATTAAAGCATCTCCCTACACACGATTGGAAGAGAGCCCGGTCTCGATCAATACGCTAGGGGTGTCTGAAATACAACGAAACCCAGGCGGCAACCGCGACATCAGTAAGGCCGTTCAATCGCTCCCCGGAGTGTCGAGTGGAGTTAGTTTTAGGAACGATATCATCATACGCGGCGGTGCGCCCAATGAAAATCGATTTTACCTAGATGGGGTGGAGGTTCCGGTCATCAACCATTTCGCCACCCAAGGGAGCTCCGGGGGTCCGGTTGGTATCATCAATGTCGACATGATCCGTGAGGTCGACTTCTTTTCAGGAGCATTTCCGGCCAATCGCGGCAACACCCTCAGTTCCGTTTTTGAATTTAAACAGAAGGACCCACGAACCGATCAAAAGAGTTTCAGAGCTATCGTGGGCGCCAGCGATATGGGACTCATTGCCGAAGGTCCGATCAGCGAAAAAACCTCTTATGTTGTTTCGGCAAGACGTTCCTATCTGCAATTCCTTTTCGCAGCGATCGGGCTGCCTTTTCTGCCTACCTTCAATGGTTTTCAGGCCAAAATCAAACATAAAATTGATAACCGCAATGAAATCAGCTTCGTCGGGCTCGGGAGCATCGATCAGTTCAGTTTGAATACCGGACTCAACCTGAGCCTCGACCCCGCACAGAACCCGGAAGTAGATTCTGCATTGGTTGAACAGCAGCGTTATATCTTGGGTTACCTCCCGGTAACCACACAATGGCATTATACCAATGGCCTGGTCTATAAGCGCTACGGACAGAACGGCTATAAAACATTTGTCTTGAGCAGAAATATGTTGAATAATGTAAGTTATAAACACCCGGGCAATGATGAAAGCCTCGCGCGCATTCAAGATTATTTGAGCCAAGAAAGTGAGAATCACTTTCGCTATGAGCATCTTTTACGCAAAGGGTCTTGGAAAGTCAATTACGGGATCAACATTGATCGGGCACGGTATACGGTAAGAAATACTTCTCGTGAATTGCAGCGCGATTCGCTGGTGGTGCGTAGGTTCGAAAGTAAAATTTCCCTGACGCGTTACGGCCTTTTTGGTCAGGTTTCACGGTCGCTTGCCGATGAACGAATCCAGTTGAGTGGTGGGTTGAGAATGGACGGCAATACATATTCCACAGAAATGCAGAACCCGCTCGACCAACTATCTCCCCGATTGGCCATGTCCTGGCGATTGGGTAGTGCCCTGAGTTTCAATGCTCATTGGGGTCGATACTTTCAATTACCACCTTACACAGTAATGGGTTACCGTGATGGAAACGGCAATTTGGTGAACAGCATAAATGGCTTGCAATACATGGCCGCCAACCACACGGTGGCGGGTTGGGAGTTTTTGGGGCGCAATAATTTCCGTTCAACGATCGAAGGATTCTATAAGCGCTACAGCCAATATCCCTTTCTCACGGATCAGCAAATCAGTTTAGCCAACCTCGGGGGTGATTTCGGTGTGATTGGAAACGCTCCTGCATTGAGTACAGGTCGGGGTCGAAGTTATGGCATTGAGTACATGGCACAACAAAAGCTCTACAAGGGCACCTATGGTATTTTGGCCTACACTTGGGTGCGATCGGAGTTTGAGGACGCTGATGGGCAATTTTTACCATCGTCGTGGGACAACCGCCATATCCTCACGCTCACCGCAGGGAAAATCTTTGCCAACAATTGGGAATTGGGCGTGCGTTACCGCTATGTAGGTGGTGCTCCTACAACCCCTTACGCAACCTACGCGCTGGATACGGCTGTTTGGAACGCATTTGGTCGCGCCGTTCTCGATTTTGGTCGGCTCAACTCAGAGCGGGCTGGGGCCACGCAACAACTCGACATTCGGATCGATAAAAAATGGAACTATAAGAATTGGGCACTAAATCTATATCTGGATATTCAGAATCTATTGAACCAGCAAACACGCTTTCCGGATGTGTGGGTGGCTCAAATCGATGCAGACGGAAGGCCCATTTTGGATCCTGAAAATCCGGGACGTTATCAAAAATCACTCATCCCCAATACGGTGGGTACCCGGTTGCCAACCATTGGCATTATTGTGGATTTCTAGGAGAATTTGGTCTTTTTTACGCCTGATTCCTCAATTTATCGATTTCCATGGCCAATTCCTCAGCTTCGGCTCTTTTTTGGTCGGATGCCTTGCGATCGGTTGTGGATAATCGATACGATTCTTCCAATAATTTTCGGTAACGAAGCTCCAATTCCTCGATTGGTGATTTTTTCTTGAAGAAGTTAAACATTGCATCAGAACGTTTAAAGGTCCACAAAGTTTGGGGTCAGCTATTTTCCATTCGCATGCTTCAAACCAATGAGATCAGAAAAAAGCCTGTAGAGGGCAGCCAATGCAGGTTGTTCTGAAATTTCAAGGTGTTGCCGGAACACTGTTTCGCGATCACCACGCGATGCCGGACCAGTTTGGCGATCATGAAGGTTAGAGGTCTCCATGAAATCACCCAGCAGCTGTTGTAATATAGGTCCTAACAATCGAGGATCTCCACCTCTTGCTCTAAGCCACTCACTGGTTTCGGCTAAAAGAAACAGGGAAAAGTTGGATGAGCTGACGGCCGAAAGGTGGTAAGCCTGTCTCAGCGATGAATTCGTAAGAATCACCACATGAGATATGCATCGCGCGAGTTCAGCAATTTGGTTGGTGCAATCGGGATCAGATCCCTCTACAAACAAGGGCGTATTCGGCCAATCCACCCCCCGCTCACGCCTGAGGGATGCCAATGGCCACAAAACGCCGCATCTTGGATGGGGCGTTAGCTGATCTAGATGGCCCGATCCAGAAGCGTGCAACACGATGGAATGGGGATTAACCTTTATGTGTTGTGCGCATTCGGCAATGGCGGCGTCGCTCACCGCCAGAAGAACGAAATCTGCTTCTGGCCAATACTCCGTTTCATTAGGCAGGGGGCTTGTTAATAATCGGGTGGCGAGAGACTGTGCAGATGAACGCTTCCGCGCCCAAACCCCCACGCAATGTACGCCCGCATCCGTCAGAGCCTCGCCCATTTGCCAGGCCAGATGTCCACTCCCCACAATGATCAATCGAGTCGGTGTTCGACTGGGATCGATTTCAGTCTGGGTTGTCATACTTTGAAACGGAAATCGACCGAGGTCTATTCTTTTCCCGGTGACGAACCACCACGGCCATGGACAGCCCCAATGTAGTGAGCACAGCACCCAGCCACAACAAATTAATCATAGGGAAGCGAAGCGCCTTCATGATGATATAATCGCGCGGCTCGGGCGCTGCCACAGAAGCAGCCAGTTCAATTTGCTTTTTATCGGGGTGAATTCTTCGGAAACTCAGGTTAATTCCAGCTTCCGCTTGCACATCATCAAACCGAAATTCAGCACCCTTACGTATGGCATAAACCGGTCTAAGGCGGTAGGACTCCTTCAGCGTTTTCCAGGTGACTTGAGCGGCAACCGCAACATCGGCATCTTGGAGTTGAGCGGATAAATCACCCGGCAATTCAGTGGTGACCCCTTCAAAAATCAAGAGCCCGTCACGCATCATCACCGTATCTCCCGAACCCGACAACATCAGTGGTTCAGGCGGCCCCCATTCCTTACTGCCGCTGCTGGCCTCTTTGTCCATAACTTGGGTTACATGGGTGTATAAGTCGCTGAATGCATAATGACGGGTATCGGGTGTGGCAATCAAACCCATCTTAGGGTTAATTTGCGCATTGGGGAGCAGCACAAATCGATCGATTACTTCACCGTTCGGATTGAGTTCCTCATACTGCACTCTGTAATAGTGGTTGGGTTCCGCCACAGAATCCCCCAGGTATGTCACGCGGTACGGAGGCATATCCAATGCTTCACCTTTCCAGAGGAGCACATTTTCACGGTTTTGCTTTTCATCAAATTGTCCGCCGTAGGCGTAACCTGAGCGGTTAACCGATACCACTTCTCTCCTCGAAGAGGAAATGAGAACACCCAACATCATCAGCGCAAAGCCCATATGTGCCACCGCACCGCCCGATCGAAGCCACTTTTTTCTTTGCTGCCACAGCAATCCGAGGTGACCCAGTAGGGCAAGTATGGAGGAAGACAGGAGTAAGATGTAGGTCCAGTTAGCGTATTGAAGCGGAATGGCTACAGCCGCTGTGAGCAGAAGGGTGGGGATAATCAAAAACAAGAGCCATTTCTTCACCGGTACTGATCTGCTGCCTTTATAGGGAAGTAAATGGGCTAGGGTTCCAAGCAAAAGGATGAGTACGGCGATGGGCAATTGCCAACGGTTGTAGTAGGCCACCACATCGGCTGGTGGTGCCATATTGGTGCCAAATAGGCGGTTCCAAACAGGGATGGATGTGCTAAACAATACCTGAAAGGCACTTAAAGCCATAACCAGTGATCCCATAAAAAGCCAGAACTCCCGCGACCACAAGGGTTCCTCCTGTTGTTGACGGGGGATATGTTTCCAAGACAGGATCAAAAGCACTGCAGCGGCCAACACAAACGCAAAGAGGAAGACCAAAAGCTGACCCGACATCCCAAGATCCGTGAATGCATGCACCGAACTGTCGCCCAAAATACCCGAGCGGGTAAGAAAAGTAGCATACAAGACGAGGATATACGATAAGATGATCAGGATGCTTGCTGAGGGTAAGGACTGTTTCCTTTTTTCCCAAGTATGCATCAGGTGTAAGCCACCAACCAAACAAAGCCACGGGATGAGGGAAGCATTTTCAACGGGGTCCCACGCCCAATATCCGCCAAAATTGAGGGATTCATAGGCCCAAGCTGCGCCCATAACAATTCCCGTTCCGAGCATTGCTGTGGCGAATAAGGTCCAGGGAAGCGCGGGTCGCACCCATTCACCATACTGACGTGTGGCCAGACCCGCCATGGCATAAGCGAATGGCACCAAGGTCGCTGCGAATCCCAGGAAGAGAACAGGGGGATGAATCACCATCCAGGGATTTTGAAGCAGCGGATTCAGGCCATTGCCATCGGTGATGTATTTCAGGTAGTCGGCCTGCTGAAAAATGGGCGCCTGCATGCTTTCACGCAGAAGCACAAACGGACTGCTTCCAATTTTGATATCGCCCACATAAAGACCAAGGAGCATTGAAGACAGCATCACCTGGGCCAAAGAAACGAAAACCATCACAGGCGCCTCCCATCGACCTGCGGTTCGAATAATGGAGAGACCCAATACCACATTCCAAAACATCCACAACAAAAAACTGCCCTCTTGGCCTTCCCAAAAGGCTGATATGATGTAATGGGTTGGCAAGGCGCGTGATGCATGCGACCATGCGTAATGGTATTCGTAGCGGTGCTGATAGATCACCACAAAGAGGACCACGCCAATGGAGACCACCGCCAAAGTGTGAAGACCGAAGGCCCACCGTCCCAATCCCTGCCAACTCAGTGAGCGTCCGCCTTCGAGGCCGCGTGTTTGGGCACCAAAGCTGATCACCCCAAGCAAGGCCGTAAAGAATGATAAGAGCACTGCGGCATGTCCGAGTTCGCCCGGAAGCAACCATTCACCCGAGTAGGTCATATCGTACGATCAGAAATTGGGTTTTGCCCAGGGCGAACCATGAGTTTATACGAATTACGGGTTGTTGAACGAACTTCCACACTGTCCTCGTTGTATTTTGAAGGGCATTTTGTCAAGATTTTACTGGCTTCAAACGCAGAACCCGACATTTTCCCAATGATCACCACTTGCTCGGAACGTTCAAAATCCTGGGGTTTACTGTCGTGATACACCACCTGCCGCACAGCGCCCGCTTGGTCTTTCAGAAAGAAACGAAACAAATTGGGGTCCTTTAAGGGATCGTATTCCATTTCATTGGGGTTATGCAAGGTGCCTACCACATGAAATTCTTTGCCCGGATTCGCTTCCGCCGTGGCAAAATTCTCGTATGAACTGCTTTCATCGACCGTGCTGAGTATCACCCCAGCAGCCACAACAATCAGCAACAACAGGAATAAATGTACTTTAGACATAAAATAGGGAACAAATGAAACCGAATGCAAATATCGGCATAAAGAGGAGGGAACAGGCTTTTGGTTGGCCAATTATATTTGCCCCATGAATCCAATCATCGAATGCGTGCCCAACTTTTCGGAAGGGCGCGACCTGCGCATACTCGACGAGATCAGCGCTGCGATTTCCAGTACCGAAGGTGTCCGATTACTCCACCGCGATCCAGGTAAGGCCACCAACAGAACCGTGTATACCTTTGTAGGACATCCCGAAGCGGTGGTGGAAGCCGCATTCAAAGCCATTTCCGTCGCCGGACGCCTTATCGACATGCGGCAACACCAAGGCGAACACGCACGCATGGGCGCTACCGATGTTTGCCCATTCATTCCGATTTCGGGCATCAGTATGGAAGAAACCGTTATATATACCCGAAAACTGGCAAAAAGAGTGGGCGAGGAGCTCAATATTCCTGTCTACCTCTACGAATCATCGGCAACCCAGCCGTCGCGCAAAAATCTGGCCGATATCCGCGCAGGCGAATACGAAGGACTACCCGCCAAGCTGAAAGACCCCAACTGGAAGCCTGATTTTGGGCCAAGTACATTTAATGCGCAAACAGGTGCCACAGTGATCGGGGCGCGCCCATTTCTGGTTGCTTACAACATCAATCTTAACACACCATCGGTTCGCCTGGCCAATTCGGTTGCCTTCGATGTACGCGAAGCCGGAAGGGTGAAGCGTGAGGGTCACCCCATAACCGGTAAAATTATGGTGGGTGAGGATGGACAACCGCTGCGCATACCCGGCACGTTAAAAGCGGTAAAGGCTGTGGGATGGTATATAGAAGAATACAAAACGGCGCAGATCTCCATGAATCTCACCGATTTAATGCAAACTCCTTTGCATATGGCGTTTGATGAGGTGGTGCGTGCGGCCACTGCGCGGGGTATTCGGGTAACAGGTTCTGAATTGGTCGGCCTCGTACCCCTTTCGTGTTTGGTCGACGCCGGTCGGCATTTCCTTAAAAAAATGGGACGCAGTGAAGGTGTTTCGGAAAAAGAACTCATCGACTGCGCCGTGCGCACCATGGGACTGTCGGAACTTTCACCCTTCCAGCCCGAAGAGCGGATAATTGAATACAAAATGTCTTCAAGTGCCGACCAAAGGCTGATACACTTATCTCTTTCAGACCTTGCCGACGAAACAGCGAGCGAATCCCCGGCGCCCGGAGGCGGTTCAATCTCAGCGGCCGTTGGGGCACTGGCTGCTGCGCTTGGTGCCATGGTAGCCAATTTGTCGGCGGGTAAAAGGGGATGGGAAGCGCACTTGGATCGGTTTAGCGAACTAGCACGGACTTGCCAAAAGCAAAAGGAACTCCTCTTGCGTAAGGTCGATGAAGATACCCGTGCTTTTGATGGCATCATGAATGCCTTTGGATTGCCCAAAAGCTCGGAGGAAGAAAAAGCGGAACGCAAGCAACGAATCGAGCAAGCAACGGTCTATGCGACCCATGTGCCCCTCGAAACCATGAAAATGGCGCTTGCCTGCCTCGATCCCATTCAAGAACTCATCGAAAAGGGTAACCCAAACTCCGTATCGGATGTGGGCGTGGCCGTATTGTGCATCCGAAGCGCTGTTTATGGCGCGTGGATGAATGTCACCATCAACGCGGGCAGTTTGGCCGACCAAAAGAAATCAGCTGAATTTCGCCAGGAGGCCGATCGTCTACTTCAAAAGTGTTTGGAAATTGAACCCATACTGCTCGATGCGGTGCGCGTCAAATTAGTCGGAACGTGAGACAGCGACTGCAGCCAGGTCATGAGACAGCGACTGCAGCCAGGTCATGAGACAGCGACTGCAGCCAGGTCATGAGACAGCGACTGCAGCCAGGTCATGAGACAGCGACTGATGAGGTGATCGGTCGATGAAAAGAACGATACTGAATGGCCCATCCCACCAAATAGGCCATACTTTGTAGTCCGGCAACCGATTCAAGTGATGAACTGCGCATGAAAAGAAGCCCCAAGGCAAGGGTCATCAGGCTGGCAAAAGACGAGTAGGCATTAACCGCATACCGGCCCAGTCCAGCCTGGTGGTGCGCCAGGATGTTTGAAATCGATAAAAACCACAATCCCGGCGACATATACAGGAGCAGAGTAGGAATTCCCGAAAATTCTGACCCAAGCAGCTGCATCCAAAGAGTGCCCGGCACAACAAGCAATCCACCAATGAAAAACGCACTCAAAAGACCCACCCGGTTATACCATTTTTTCGTAAGCGTTTGAGCCTCTAATTCACTGGCCATTCGCGAGATGGTGGTGGCTTGCGATAGCGAAACTGAGCGCGTCAAAAGCCAAACCGATTCGCCCAAGGCCACAGCCACAGAAAACCGCCCCACCGAGCTGTATCCATTTTGTAGGCTCAAAAAATAATAAAGCAGCCGATACGCGAAAAACTGGGATAGGCTGGCCATTTGTGCCCAGCTACCGGTTTTAAACAAAGAGCGAAAAATAGAAAGAAGAGGTTGGGTTTTAACCGAATCCTGCGGCGACAGAAGCGCATAACGCAGGGGGTAAAAGGCAGCCAAAAGCAAGATCAGTTGACCGAAATTATAGGCCATGAGGAATCCCGGGAGGTTGTTTTGCCCCATGAATCCCATTAGTAAAACGATCGCAATGATCTGCATCCCTAAGGCCAAAAGCCCCAACAGGTTGTCGGTTCTAATCTGATTGAGCGCCACCAGCATGCTGCGTACCACTACGGAGGTATTCAACAAAACGAGCGTCGCGACCCAATAGGAGGTGTAGATCGACAAACCATAGGGGCTTATGGGCAACAGAAATCCACAAAAGAGGCTCACCCCCAGGCTCCAAGCCATTGCTAGGTAGAATAAATGACGCGGTGAATGACGAATTACCCAATACACCAGTGTGCCCCCGCCCACCCATGAAGCCAAATGGCTTACCAACGTGAGCGTGGCCAGAAGTACGCTGATTTCTCCACGCACCTGTGCACCACCCCATCGTGCGGTCAAAAACAGCAAAAGCAGCGAGCCAACCGCTTGAGCGGCTCTACTTATTAAAGTATAAGTAATGGTTCTACTAGATAGCTTTAATTCTCTGTTATCCATTTACTTATTGATTCTCCTACTGCCTTTTTTCCATAGGCTTGATGCATGGCTTCCCAAGCATGGGGGGGCACAAAGGGCTTAGATTTTGTCCAACCCTCCAGTACATCGGCCCAGGCTTCGGGATCCTGTGAGGGCAAACTGCAGCGGGTTCCCCAATTCCCAAAGGCATCCAAAGCCGAGAGCGGAGTACTTAGAACCGGACAGCCACACGCGAAGGCTTCTGCCGCAACAATACTAAAGGTTTCGTGCCTGCTGGCAAGGATCAAGGCCGTTGCACGTCGATAATGCCGAAGAAGGGTTTGTTGATCGGCAAAGCCGAACCATTCAACATGGCTCATGATATCATGATTGCTTTTGTCGGCCAGATATTTAGAAGTCGTTTCGGAAGGGCTGAAGGCACCAGCCACCCACAGGCGCGCCTCCGGATAGCGTTTTCTAAACGCAGCAAATACATCGAGAACAAAATCGAAATTTTTCACATCGGCCAAATTGCTCACATGCATCAGCAAAGGAGGCTGATCCTTCAATACCCGATCCGCATGACCCAGAATGGACTCGGATCCACCCCGATTTTGCGCAGCATTTTGGTCCGGACGGTATACGTCCGTATCCACCACGTTCGGCACAATTTGAGGTATTCGTGGAGTGATTTTATGGTCGTACAAAGCCCGGCCCAGTGTTTCGCTCACCGCACCAACGCGATAAGCTCCAGTAAAAATAAATTTGAATAAAAACTTTAAATAAATAGATTTATTCCTGTATTCATCAGATATATATAAACCCCAATGTTCAATCACATAATATGAAATTCCGTAACGAAATTGGAGCCATCGGGCAAAAAGACCTGCTTTCCAGGCCACCAAAACGAGTATATTTTGGGGATAACCCGCTAACACAACATAATGTTTCCACGCCTTATGCATAGCCCATGCGTATCTAAACGCCTGAAGCAATGGGCTTGGTCCCGAACGATATAGGGCTACACAGGCAAATCCCCAGTTGTATTGTTGAACTTCAAGGCCGCGCGACCCTGCGGCATTCGGATGGCTAACGGCAGCCAATAGGCCCACTTGATGCCCTGAGGCGGCTAGCGCCTCCAACTGAGCCAAACAGAACAATCCATTGTGATCACCTTCACCCCAAGGATACCAACTGGGTAGGCCTAAAATGTGAGATTTGTTCTTTTTTACCTCGTTCTGCCCATTCATGGTCGAAAAATACGCTACAACCAGTAAAACGCAGTCCCCATGATATTTGTACCTTCGCGTGCATGTCGTTTGTGATGTCCTCCACGAAATCAATGATCCGAACAGCGCTTGTTTTAGCGGGTATGCTGTTTTCGATCGATTCATCCGCGCAAGGCGCACAACAAATGGTCATAGAGCAGTCTGATGAGTTTAGCTACAGAGGATCAGCCGGCGTTCGCGCATTAAAAGGTAATGTACGCCTTAGACACAACCAGACCATCTTGTATTGCGATAGTGCCCTGATGTTTGATGGCGGCAGACAAGCCAGAGCCTACGGACGAGTGCGCATTGTGGAACCAGGAGAAAATCTTCAGGTGCGTTGTCGCTACCTCGAGTACGATGCCGAAGCAGGTAGTGCTCGCCTATTCCAAGATGTGGTATTGTCCGACGAGGCGCTCCGATTGTATGCCCCCGAATTGAGCTACAATACATCAAAGCGCGAGGTCAATTACACGCAGGGAGCCAAAATGGAGGACGGCAGCACTCGATTGACCAGTAAACTCGGCCGCTATGACGTGGGGTCTGGGGAAATGGTTTTTACCCACCATGTTCAATTGGAAGACGATTCCTTAACGCTCACGGCTGATTCACTACGCTACAACCGAAAATCGGGCCGCATGTACTTTATAGCACCAACCCACATCCTGAGTAGGGGCACTGAAATGGAGACAAGCGGTGGCTGGTATGCGCTGCGCACGCGATTAGGACATTTCTATCCATTATGCGAGGTTCGCAATGAAAACCGATATTTCCTGTTTACGGATAGCTTGTATGTCGACCAAAATCGGGGATCGGGAATGGCAACAGGTCGGGTTCAATGGATCGATACGGTACAAAAGTTTGAGATCAGGGCCCAGTCTTTGCAATTTGACCGTTCACGAGCCCACTACAAAGCCTGGGGAAATCCACTGCTTCGGTCATTTGGTACAGAAGCGGATGATTCATCGACGGAAGGTCAGTCGAGTCGGCAACGTCCCCAAACACGTGATACCTTCAACCTCAGCTCCGATACCATCCTGGCCATGAGAATCTTGCGTATAAGAAATGAGCGCATGCCAAACGCAAATGAAAGCCAGCAGTTCGACAGTACCTGGCTGTTTCATGCATGGGGAAAAGTTGCCGGACAATCGACCGATGCGGTCATGCGTTGCGATTCGTTGGTATACCATCAAACCGACAGTATGGCCCTCCTTGTTGGATCGCCTTTGATTTGGCCAGCCACTTTTCAGCTGAGCGGCCCCAACATTCAAGTGCAATTTCAGGGAAGTCGGTCTGGAAAACTAATCATGCATGAAGGCGGGGTGCTCGCCGATCGGCTAAACGACAGTTTATATCATCAAATCACTGCAGCCAAAATTCAACTGTACTTCGACTCAGGGCTCATCCAATCTCTTCATGCCGTAGAGCGTTCAAGAGCACTCTACCACCTGACGGGCGAAGACAGTGGATATATTGGTTTAAACCGCATATTATCCGACTCACTCCATATGTTTTTCACCAATCAGCGCCCCAACCGCACGGTGTTCTTTGGTAAACCAGAGGGTATTCTATGGCCGCCTTCCGATGTTCCCGAAGGTGAAGATACTGTGCCAGGATTTCAGTGGCAAGGAATGTTAAAAAAGCTAGCGTTAGAACAAATTGCGCAATCCAGTCTGCTGAATCCCAATCGGGGCGGGTATGCGCTTTTCCCTGCCCAAAACGGCTCAGAAGCTGTAGAGCGAAACGACACACGAACGTCCAAAAGAAGGAACCGAAGGCGGTGATTGAACTCAGTAGATGATTGATCCATACCGAAACCTAGTCAACAAAGTCATCGAATAGATGGCCTAATCGAGAATGCATCGAATTGAATAACCCAAACGTTTATCACTGTTGTCGCGAAATAAATTTTGCGCGTTGAAAGATACCCTTCTGTGATAAGCATTCGCGCTGTTCGTTGGAACGGAAGTCGAAGACCACCAATAAGCATGGCTCAAAATCCCATCGTATGCACCCGTTTCCCTCCTAAATCCAGCAGGGAGTGCGGTAAAGCCCGAGCTGTTGTTTCCATTACCCAGCGATGCCCATCCCGATGTGCTTTTCAGGGCAAAACCAGCTGTTAGGCTTCCCCCTAAGGCAGTGGACAGTGAATTCCATTCCGCGTCGGAGGGTACATGCCAGCCTGTTGGACATAACCCCCTCGAATCAGCAGCTGCATAGGCATTATAGAGCCGTCCGTATACACTATCGTTGGTCGCGCTGTTGTTGTAGATGCCATGGGCAGGCGTGAAAGTCGACGACCAGCTTTGCGCTGTTAAGGGGAAAGCGATGATGTTCCCATTTTTGAATCGAGAAGTACGCAAATTGCTGCCCATCCAACATTGATTAGCAATGGCAATGGTAGGATAAATATTACCCATTGTGTCGCGCACTGTGGAGGTTGGGCACACCGGTGGCGTAATGCTTCTCTCATTAGAATAGTAAGTGCCCGCCGCGTTTTGGCCATAAGCGCGTGCAAACAAAGGCCCAGGTCCAGCCATAAAGGTCAAACTGAAAGGAAAGCTGCCTTTTCCGGCCGAACCTAAGCTGTCTGCGACAGTGGCCCCTGGGCTATTTCGCCAACATATACCCCGGTCAAAAATCCCACTGCCTGCTTGAGTCATACTTACCTGAGCTGTAATGAAACCTGGTGAGGCAGACCACAGACTATCAAGCTGCCATGAAGGGGGAGAAGGAACGGGAGCAAATGAGGCGTTTACATCGCCCGTACATAGAATTTTTAGCGTGATGTTGGCCGATGATGAATCGGCCACTCGGTAGGCGGTATCCCACCGCCAGTTGCCGGACGGAAAATCAAGGATCACCTGTGCTGTTCGTCGGTTGATGTTCAGCGCGTCGGTGGCATTGATGCTGCCGCTGTTGTTCACATCGGCCGCTGAGCGCGATAAAGGCGATAAAAACAAGCCACCGGTAAAATGCTGGCTGGCCTGAAGAGCATCGGTCGCATTGATGCCGCCGGTCGAATACGTAGGAATCGGTTTGAGTTGGTAACGACTTCCTAAGCTTGCCGCCAATATAAAATCACCGGCAGCGCCCGTTGTATCCCGATCCGTTGTGTTTCCAACACTGTCAACAAGTTCAACCACCACGCCAGCCAAAGGCGTTTGTCCGGAGTTTGCATATTTGAGCTGTCCGGCGATGGGATGCATTTGCGTGGTTCGACCACAGTCAAATCGATTGATGAACTTCCAGATTTCGTTGTTCAACAGGTAGTCAACCGCAACAGAATTGGGAATATCGCCCATCCGAAGCCAAACCATATTCTGAGATGGAACAACATTGATAAACTGGCCATCGCTGCCCAAGGCAGCGTATACATCAGCCGGTGCGTCAGGGAAAAAATTTCCAGGAAAAGCCCATTGAACACGCGGAACCATATGGCTAGCCGTTCCATTGAGCCACCATAAATAGCCATACGCCAGGTTTACGTTCTGTGATGTGCTGGTCATTTGTTCGAAATAAGCGGTATCTGCCAGCACAGGAGTACCATTCCAAACACCTCTATTCAGCATAAGCAATCCGAAGCGCGCCATGCTCCTTGCCGTACTGAAAAAAACCTGATTGTAGCCTTGAGGCAGAAAAAGGCCGTCCATCCCGGTAGGCGTTTTGATCTTTTGATTCATGTACTGGTTTAGGCTTCTGCCGGTGGCGTATTCAATCACGGGATCAAGTAAGGTGTAGGGCGCATTGTGATAGGCCCAGCGTGTTCCTGGCGGGGCGAGGTACTGCAAGCAAGTGTCATCGGTGCAATACAAGTCTGGGACCCGATCATCCAGCCCTGTCGTCATAGTCAACTGGTGACGGATCGTGATGCGCTCCTCTTGCTGGGGGGTCAGACTACTCCACCCGGCTCCGAGGTAATCACTGGTGCTGTCCGAAATTTGCAGGTAATTTTCTTGTTGAGCGATACCAACCAATGTGGATGTAATGGTTTTGCCCGCAGATGCCCAATACCAATTTGTTGATGCATTGTGGCCATTAAAATACCGTTCGATAACGATCTTGCCATCTTTTAAGAGGATAAACGCCTTGGTATTGTTGGTGTCGAGCATGTTCAGCATGCTATCGATGACGGGCTGGCACCAGCCCATTTGTTGGGCGGAAAGGGTGTCCCAATTTCCTGATGCAATCGGCGGGAAATAAAGGGATTGAGCATGGCTCTTGGAGAACAGCAAACAAAAAACCGTAACGATGATGTATCTCATGTTTATTGTAACAAGCTGTTAAAGACCATTATTCCCCGGCGAGGTTTAACGCAACAATATCTAAAATTTTTTGAAAAGGGGCACTGTTTGAAAAAGGCCACTGAAGAAAAGGAATCATAAAATATACATCCCAAAAAAAATGCCGATGTTCCAACATCGGCATTCAAATGGGGTGAAAGATCGGGTTCGAACCGACGACCTCCTGAACCACAATCAGGCGCTCTAACCAGCTGAGCTACGATCACCATAGTTTTGGCTAGCTGTCAAAAAACAGGATCACCAATCAGAGTGCAAAGATAAAGAAAATCTGAAATTAAGCCGCTCGAGAATCCGTCGTCCAAAAGAAGATTTGAACAACACTATGTCCTTGATATTGATATGCAATGTCATAACATACAATCACCGGTGAATCTTCCTTTTGATCGATTCTTTGTGTACAATGTTGGAAAGAAAAGCCCCGTTGCGTTAACCAGTGAATCGGAATTGTATTTTGATCACGGAAAACACCTATGGCCTGCCACAAAACCCTTCTGTTCTTGCGCAAGATGGTATGCGTCTTTCGGACAAGGTTATATTGAGCGGCATTGGTCACATTATGATACAAACTTCTGCAGTGATCGTCACAGAATTTTTTATCACGTCTACCTATAAGGGTTTCTCCGCAATTCATACAATTTAGCGTTGTGTAGATGTGGTCATCTAATGTAAAAGAAGTAGAATTGGACATGCTGACAGGGATTTTAAGCCTTCACAAAGGTCGCAACACAAATCGACTCAAATTCGGCTAAAAGTGTTGATTTCTAAGGTTCGGCACCCAATTGAATAGACGAAATCAAATTATTTTATTCTTTGGCTGATTAATTTATTCTCAAAATCCTCCTTAGTCCCGTTGTAGAGGTTCATGTCGACCGCAACTGAGATTCCTGGGATGCGCGAGGTATGGCTATATTGCCAAAAATGCCATTTTGATGAATCCAAATAATCCAATTCTTCACTTTTCAGGTCACAAATCCAGATGGGATTCTTGAAATTTCCTTTGATAAGCGCATGATAAAATCGGGCATTGGTATAAAAAATGGGTTCTTTTCCATAGTGATTTCTCAATATTCGATCCAACTCACGTACTTCTTGTATGAACCGTTTTTTATTATGGTTGTAATGCAATGCATGATTAAATCTGCGGTCGTATTCTAAGTCAATAACTGGCGGTAGATTCACTGCATTCTTTGGAACTTTTGATATGAAATTCCGGGCTTGCAGGCCTGGATCTGAACCGAAGATATAGTAGTGATAAGCGCCTCGGGGTAAGTCATGTTTCTCGCAGCCTTCTAAATTTTGGGCAAGTTTTTT